>JAIRKS010000232.1 GCA_031259905.1 Odoribacteraceae bacterium | reverse complement strand
AGATGATCACGATCGCCGACCTGATCGACTACCGGAGGGCGACGGAGGTGCTCGTGGAGCGGGTGACGGCGGTGGAGCTGCCCACGAGGTACGGCCATTTCCAGGCGGTCGGGTACGTGAACAAGGTGACGGGAGAGCACCACGTGGCGCTCGTGAAGGGCGACCTGTCGGGGGAAGAGCCGGTGTTGTGCCGGGTGCACTCGGAGTGCCTGACGGGCGACGCCTTCGGGTCGTCGCGTTGCGATTGCGGCGAGCAGCTGCAGGAGGCCATGCGTCGCGTGGAACGTGCCGGTCGCGGCGTGGTGCTCTACATGCGGCAGGAAGGCCGCGGCATCGGCCTGATCAACAAGTTGCGCGCCTATCGCCTGCAGGACGACGGGATGGATACCGTGGAGGCCAACCTCTCGCTGGGCTTCAAGCCCGACCTGAGGGAGTACGGCATCGGCGCGGAGATCCTGGCCGACCTGGGGGTGCGGAAGATGGTGCTGATGACGAATAACCCGCTCAAGATAACCGGCCTCAAGGGATACGGGATCGAGATCGTCGGGAGAGAACCGATAGAGATGACGTGCAACGAGAAGAATGCCTTCTACCTGTACACGAAGTACAAGAAGATGGGACACCTGTTGCACGTGAAGGAAGATAACCAGTAAAATAACGAGACATGAATGTATTTGAAGGAAAATTGTTAGCCGGCGGGCAGCGCGTGGGCATCGTCGCCGGGCGTTTTAACGAGTTCATCACCGGTAAGCTCCTCGCCGGGGCGCTCGACGCCTTCCGGAGGCACGGGGGCGACGAGGCGAACGTCGACGTGGCGTGGGTGCCGGGCGCTTTCGAGTTGCCGCTGGCGGCGGGTAAGATGGCGGCGAGCGGGAGGTATGACGCGGTCGTGTGCCTCGGGGCGGTGATCCGCGGTGCCACTCCCCATTTCGACATGGTGGCCGGCGAGACCGTTAAGGGGATCGCCCAGGTGGCGGCGCGCACCGGCGTGCCGGTGATCTTCGGCGTGTTGACGACCGATACCATCGAGCAGGCCGTGGAACGCGCCGGCACGAAGGCGGGGAACAAGGGATTCGAGGCCATGACGTCGGCCATCGAGATGGTGAACCTCCTAAAGGAAAATTGTTTCTGCCCGGCAAAATGAGCGGACGGGAGGGGCGCTCGTGATGTCGCGGCAAGCGCGCGCGTGGCTACTGCCCCTGGCGATGCTGGCGGGCGGGGCGGGCTACCCGCTTTTTGAACGGCTGGCGTTTCTCGCGCCCTGCCTGATCTTTGTCATGCTGCTGCTGACGTGGTGCGACGTGTCGCCGCGCGCCTTCCGCTTCCACCGGGCCTACTGGACGCTGCTCGCGATACAACTGGCAGGGAGCGCCGTCGCGTACGCGGTGTTGTCCCGCCTCTCCCCGTTGCTCGGCGAGGGGGCGATGATCTGTATCCTGGCGCCCACGGCGATGGCGGCGGCGGTGATCACGGCGATGCTGGGAGGAAACGCGACGTTCGCGGCAATGTACATGCTCGTCGGGAATCTTTGCACGGCATTCGCGGCGCCGCTCTTCTTCGCGTGGGCCGGCGCCGGCGGCGACCTCCCGTTCCTCGCGTCGGCGTTCGCGATCTGCTCGCGGGTATTGCCGTTGCTGCTGTTACCGTTACTTGTCGCTCTTCTCCTCGCGCGTTACCTGCCGCCGGTACACCGCGTGCTCCGTCGCGCGCGTCCCCTGACGTACTACCTGTGGGCGATCGGGCTGGTGATCGTCTCCGGGAAGACGGTATCGTTCATCGTCGCGCACGGGAGCGAGCACCTCGCGGAGGAGGCCGGGCTGGCGCTGGTGGCGCTCGCGTTATGCGTCGCGCAGTTCCTGGTGGGCCGGCGCGTCGGCAAGCGCCACGGGGAGACGATCCCCGCCGGGCAGTCGCTCGGGCAGAAGAACACCGTCCTCGCGATCTGGATGGCGCAACTCTACCTCCACCCGCTGGCCTCGATAGCGCCGGCGGCCTACGTGCTGTGGCAAAACAGCATCAACTCCTACCAGTTGTGGCGGCACGACCGCCGGGCATCCCCCCCGCGCTGTTAGCACGGGCAGGATAACCGGGAATCAAGCGCCTCGCGGGGCGATGCCGGCGGCGCTCGACTTTTTTAGTATCTTCGCGGCCATAAAAAACACCCCCTCATGGTATCAATCAACAATGTTAGTGTATTATTCGGAGGATTCGCGTTGCTGGACTCCGTCTCGTTTCTAATCAACAAGCGGGATCGTATCGGGTTGACGGGCAAGAACGGCGCGGGGAAATCCACGTTATTGAAGATCATCGCCGGGGAACAAGAACCGACGTCGGGGAACGTGTCATGCCCGGGGGGACTGAAGATCGGCTACCTCCCGCAGGTCGTGGTGTACGCGGAGGGCAGGAGCATCCGGGACGAGGCCGGGCAAGCGTTCAACGATATCCGGGAACTCAACGAGGAGATCGCGCGGCTGCAAACGGAGCTGTCCGAACGCGAGGACTACGAGTCCGACGCGTACATGAAGCTGATCGAGCGCCTGAATCAGCAGGCGGAACAAGTGCACATCCGCGGGGGAGATAACGTGGAAGGAGAAATAGAGGTCGTGCTCAAGGGACTTGGATTCCGCCGGGAAGACCTCGACCGCCCGTGCGAGGAGTTTAGCGGCGGGTGGAGGATGCGCGTCGAGCTGGCGAAGGTGCTGCTGGCACGCCCCGACCTCTTCCTGCTCGACGAGCCGACGAACCACCTGGACATCGAGTCGATCACGTGGCTCGAATCCTTCCTGCAGGGATACCCCGGCGCGGTCATGCTGGTGTCGCACGACCGCGCCTTCCTCGACAATATCACCACGCGCACGGTAGAGATCTCCCTCGGAAAGATCCACGATTACCGCGTGCCGTACACCCGCTTCACCGAACTCCGCCGGGAGCGGATCGAGCAGCAGCGCCGGGCGTACGAGAACCAGCAAAAGCAAATCAAGGATACGGAAGAATTCATCGAGCGCTTCCGCTACAAGCCCTCCAAGTCGATACAGGTACAATCGCGGATCAAGCAACTGGACAAGCTCGAGCGGATCGAGGTCGAGCAGGAAGACACGCGGCACGTGCACGTGCACTTCCAACCGGCGGCGCGTGCCGGCGACATCGTCGTCTTGTGCCGCGGGATCACCAAGGCGTACGGCGACCACGTCGTCCTGCGCGACGTCGACGCGGAGATCCTCCGGGGAGAGAAGGTCGCCTTCGTCGGGCGCAACGGCGAGGGGAAAACGACGCTCGTCCGCGTGATCACCGGGCAACTCCAGCACGAGGGAACGGTACGTCTCGGACACAACGTCCGCGTCGGCTACTTCGCCCAGAACCAGGCCGACCTGCTCGACCCCTCCCTGAGCGTCTTCGAGACCGTCGACCGGGTGGCCGTCGGCAAGATCCGCGAGAAACTACGCGACATCCTCGGCGCGTTCCTCTTCCCAGGGGAGGACGTCGACAAGAAGGTAAAAGTGCTCTCCGGCGGCGAGCGGTCGCGCCTGGCGATGGTCAAGCTACTGCTCGAGCCGTACAACCTCCTCATCCTCGACGAGCCGACGAACCACCTGGACTTGCGCACGAAAGAGATCCTGAAAGAGGCCCTCAAATCCTTCGAGGGAACGGTCATCATCGTCTCCCACGATCGCGATTTCCTCTCCGGCCTCGCGGGGAAAGTCTACGAGTTCGCCGGCAAGCGCCTCAAGGAATACCTCGGGGGGATCACCGACTTTCTCGAAACCAAGAAAGTGGAATGCTTCCGAGAGTACGAGCAGGCGCACCCCGACCGCGCGACGCCCCACGCCAAGGAAACCTTCCCGCGCTCCTTCGAGGAACGGAAGCAGCGCGCCCGCGAGATCAAACGGGCCGAGAATCGCGTCAAGCAGCTGGAAGAAAACATCGCGGCCATCGAGAAGGACATCGACCGGATGTCCCGGCAAATCTCCGACGGCGACGAGTTAGCGGGACTGATATGGGAACACTCGGCAGCCAGCGCCCGCCTCAAGGAGAGCATGGACGAGTGGACGCGGGAGAACGAGATCCTCGAAACATTGAAAAACAAAATATAACCATCCATCATGCCTAAGTTCAAGCAAGAATACATCTTCGGCACGCGCGCCGTGATCGAGGCGATCCGCCAGGAGAAAGAAATCGACAAGGTCATGTTTCTCGCCGGCGCGCGGGAAGGAGAACTCACCCGGCAGCTGTTTGCCCTCGCGCGGGAACGCGAGATCCCGTGCCAGTACGTCCCGGAAGAGCTTTTCCGCCCGTTCGCCGGGCGCAACCACCAGGGGGTGCTGGCGAGTGTCTCGCCGATCGCCTACCAGGACATCCGCGATATCGTCGATCGCGTGATCGCCGCCGGGGAGCGCCCGCTGGTGCTGCTGCTCGATCGCGTTACCGACGTCCGCAACCTGGGAGGCATCGCCCGCGCCGCCGAGTGTGCCGGCGCGCACGCGATCGTCATCCCCTCGCGTAACTCGGCAAAAATATCCTCCGACGCGATCAAAACCTCCGCCGGCGCGCTATACCACCTGCCCGTGTGCCGCGAGCAAAACCTCAAGCGCGTCGTCAGGGATCTTCTCCATAAGGGATTACGCGTCTACGCCGCTCACGAGAAGGGCGACAAACTCTACACCGGTGTCCCGATGACCGACGGGTGCGCCATCATCCTCGGCTCCGAGGATACCGGCATCGCCGACGACCTGCTCCGTCTCTCCCACGAGCGCGTGCGCGTCCCGTTGCTCGGTAAAATCGAATCACTTAACGTCACCTCCGCCGCCGCCGTTCTCCTCTACGAGGCGGTGCGGCAGCGCGCCGGCTGCTGACACTGCTCTGTCCACGGTGGACGGAGCTTCGTCCACGCTGGACGTTGGGGCTGTATCGAAACGAAGCAGCCCTCCTTTCATCCTCAAGCCGCACGCGGCAAGGCCTTCTACTTCGCCGCCTACTGGGAGAACACCCGCGGCAAGAAGAGCATCTTCGGCGACATCCAGCGTGTCTTCATCCCCTGAACCCGCGCGACCCTCCCCCGGACGCGTGACGCCGTCCCACCCCGGGCGGGCCTACATCCCGCGGACAGCTGGCGTCGTCGTCGTCGGACGGGTCTACATCCCGCGAAC
>JAIRKS010000209.1 GCA_031259905.1 Odoribacteraceae bacterium | reverse complement strand
CCTCGAGGCGGATGCCCAGATCCTCGAGGCGGGTGCCCGGATCCTCGAGGCGGATGCCCGGATCCTCGAGGCGGGTGTCCAGATCCTCGAGGCGGATGCCCAGATCCTCGAGGCGGGTGTCCAGATCCTCGAGGCGGATGCCCGGATCCTCGAGGCGGGTGTCCAGATCCTCGAGGCGGATGCCCGTAAACTCGAGAAGTATGCCCGTAAACTCGAGAAGTATGTACATAAACTCGAGAAGTATGTCCATAAACTCGAGAAGTATGTCCATAAACTCGAGAAGTATGCCCGTAAACTCGAGAAGTATGTCCATAAACTCGAGAAGTGTGCTCGTAAACTCGAGAAGTATGCCCGTAAACTCGAGAAGTATGCCCGTAAACTCGAGAAGTGTGCCCGTAAACTCGAGAAGTAAGCCCGTAAACTCGAGAAGTGTGCCCGTAAACTCGAGAAGTGTGTCCATAAACTCGAGGAGCAAGCCCGTGAAACCGGGGGGGGACGCGGGGGGTGGAGGCGGCGTTATCCCGTGGGGAGTTCCCTGTTGGCGGTGTAATTTCTCCAGCGGGTGATGAGCGTTTCGATGTCCCGCGGGAGGGGGGAGTCGAAGGCCATCGGGAGGCCGGTGGCGGGGTGCGTGAACCCGAGCGTCCTGGCGTGGAGGGCCTGTCGCGGGCAGGCCTCGAAGCAGTTGCGGACGAACTGCTTGTAGCTGGTAAAGATTGTTCCCTTGAGGATCTCGTCGCCTCCGTAGGCCGCGTCGTTAAAGAGGGGATGGCGGATCGACTTGAAGTGGGCGCGGATCTGGTGCGTGCGTCCCGTCTCGAGGATACACTCGACGACGTTGACGTAGCCGAGGCGCTCGACGACGCGGTAGCGCGTGACGGCGTGTTTCCCGCGTTCGCTCCCGTCGGGGAAGACGCTCATTGTCTTCCTGTCGGCGGGATTCCTCCCGATATTCCCGGTGATCGTGCCGCGGTCGTCGTCGAGATTTCCCCAGCAGACGGCGAGATACTTCCGCTCGGAGGTCTTGTTGAAGAACTGCAGGGCGAGGTTCGTCTTTGCCGCGGGGGTCTTGGCGATCACGAGCAGCCCGGAGGTATCCTTGTCGATCCTGTGGACGAGTCCCGGTCGGGTATCCTCGGTGTCGAAGAGCGGGTTTCCCCTGAGATGCCACGCGAGGGCGTTGACGAGCGTTCCGGAGGGGTGTCCGGGTGAGGGGTGGACGACCATCCCGGCGGGTTTGTCGAGGACGAGCAGGTGTTCGTCCTCGTGGAGGATGTCGAGGGGGATCTCCTCCGGGATGACGGTGAGGTCGCGCCTGGGGCGGGGGAGGACGAGCGCCACGACGTCGCGGGGCTTGACGCGGTAGTTGGGCTTCACGGGGAGACCGTTCACGCGGACGTGTCCCGTGACGGCGGCGTCGCGGGCGCGGCTGCGGGAGGCGTTCGGGAGGCGGTCGGCGAGGAACTTGTCGACGCGCAGCGGTGTTTGCCCGTTATCGGCCTCGAAGCGGAAATGCTCGAACTCCAGCTCGTCGTCCAGCTCGTCGTCGTCGAGGCGCTCATTCATGGGTCGTCGTGTCGAGGATTACCGTCTTCTTCGGGATCTTGGAGAGGTACAGGGTGACGCGCGAACCCCGTCGGGCGGGTTGTTCGGGGGCGGGGAACTGGTCGTGGACGCGAGCCGTGAACCTGTCGGCGTTGCTCTTGACGGTATTGTCGCCGATGACCTCCCCCGTGTTAAGGTAAGCGTGCAACAGGAGGTCGCGCGCCTCCTCGAGCGTCTTCCCGTCGAGGCGCGGGACGACGGTCTCCCCCGGCTTCTCGCCCTCCCCGAGGAGGATATCAATCTCGACGCCGACGGGCACGCGTGTCCCCGGCTCCACGGGCAGACCGTCGCGCCGGAAGCCGGTGACGAGGTTCGCGTACGGCGAGGGGACGTACTCTATCTTCCCCGGTTTCAGCCGGAGGTTTTTCAGCTTCTGGAGGGTCTGCCGGTAGGGGAACTGGAGGAGGTCGGGGAAGGGGACGGTCTCCAGCGAGCGCGCGTTGACGGTGAGCTGTATCACCCGGTTATTCTTGACCCTGGCGTCGGGCAGCGGGAACTGCTCCACGATGACGCCGCCGGCGAACGTCCGGTTGTAGACGGAATCGACGACGACGACGAACAGCTCCCTTTCCCCCGCGACGGGCGCGGCGTCCACCGGGGAGAGGCCCCGCAGGTCGGGAACCAGGATATAGTGCCCGTGCCGCGTGTACCCGTCGAGGCAATAGAGCGTGACGGCGCACGCGACGATGAACAGCGCGACGGCGATGACGATGTTGATGAACCAGAATCGTATTTTTCTCTCGAGAAGGTGCATAAAGTGACGTGTAAGTTAATCAATGGAGGTGCTCCCGTCGACCGGGAGCGGGCAAAATTAGCGGAGTTTTTTCAAATATCCGCGTGAATGGCTATTTTTGCTTGGTAAAAGAAAGCAAGGTATCATGAACATGACTGTAAAATCTCCTCGTTCTACACCCCGCGCGGGCGGGTTATCCCGGTGGCTCTTAGTGGTAATACTTGTCGCGGCGCCGCGCCTGCTCGTGGCACAGGACGCGCGCTGGCCATCGCCGGCGCTCCTCGTGGGAGGCCGCGTCGTCCACCTTCACCGCGTGGAGGCGGGGCAGACGCTATACTCCATCGCCCGTGCCCACGCCTCGAGCGTCGAGGAGATCAAGCGCGCGAACGGCAGGGAAGACGACGTGCTCTCGCCCGGCGAGACGCTACGCGTGCCGCGCCTCGAGCCATACCGCGCGCTGGACGACGCCTACTACTACCACGTCTCGCCGGGCGAGGAGACGCTGCAAGCGATCGCGCGGCAATTCGGCGTTCGCGCGCGGCTGGTGGCACGGGAAAACCCGGCGCACGGCGATCGGGAGACCCTCACCGGGGGCACCATCATCCGCGTCCCCCTGCAACAGGCCGACCGCGCCGCGATCGCCCGCGTGTTGCAGCGCCAGGAAGAAGCACGGCAGGCGGCCCTGACGCTCGCGGAAGAAGAGGCACGCGCGGCGGAGCCTCCCCCGCCCGCGGAAGAGCCGGTGCACGAGACGAGGGTAAGCGTCCTCCTCCCCTTCGGCATAGAAGAGAACACCCTCCCGTCGCCCTTCGAGCAGATCGAGACGGACGAACGCGGCGAGTACCTGCACGACGAGCGCTGGCGCCTCTCGCCCCGTTCCCTCCCCGTCCTCGAATTCTACGGCGGGCTACTCGTCGCCGCGGACAGCCTGAAACGCGCCGGCCACTCGATCATCCTCCAGGTGCTCGACACGGGGCGGGACAGCCTCCCGCGCCTCTCCATCGTCACCGAACTCGACGCCTTCTCCCCGCACCTGGTCATCGGCCCGGCGCGCGCCGCCACGTACGAGCAGGTAGCGGCGCGCCTCTCCCGCCGCGACGTCCCGCTCGTCTACCCCTTCTCGTCGCGCGGCGGCGGCCTGGAGCGCTTCCCCTGCTTCGTGCAAATCAACGGATCCGTGCCGGCACGCCTGGACGCGATGGCCTCGTGGGTAGCCTCCCGCGGGCACGACGGGCATCTCCTCGCCATCGTCCCGCCCCCCGCCGGCCCCGGCGAGGAAGAGCGCGAGCTGCCGGGCAGGACGCGCCGCTACCTCGACGCGGGGGAGGAAGCAATGACCCTCTTCGAGTGGGACGGCACGACGCCCCCCCCGTTCAAGGAACTCCTCCGCGAGGGCGTCGAGAACATCGTCCTCTTCCCGACGCTCGACGAGACGCTGGCGAGCCGCCTGCTGCCGCTCCTCTCCGCGTGGGCCGAGCGCTACCGCGTGACCGTCGTCGGCTTCCCGGAATGGTTGAAGTTCACGGCCGTGGACGAGGAGACCTTCTTCAAGCTAAACCTGACAGTCTTCCAGACCACCCGCGTCGAGGGAGAAAGCCCCGCGGCCCTCGCCTTCGCCCGGCGGTACAGGGAGAGCTTCCACGCCGACCCCTCGCCGATGGCCTGCAAGGGATACGACTTCGCCCTCCTCTTCCTCCGCCACGCCGCACTCCACCGCGAGAGATCCCTCGACGCCCTCGCCGGCCTCGACGCCACGGGACTATTCACCCGCTTCCTCCTCGCGCCCCTCCCCGGGATGCCGGGCATCGAGAACAGGGGATTCTTCAAGATCAACTACTCCCCGTCCTTCGAGATCAACGTCACCCCTTCAGACGCGCCGCGATGAACACCGCCCCTCCCGCCAGCATCGCCGCCCGCTACCGCGCGTTGCTCAAATCCTGCCGCAACCTCGTCACGCGCGACGACACCCGCCTCGTCCGCGAAGCCTTCCGCCTCGCCATCGCCGGCAGGGGAGAAGAAGAAATCGCCCGCCTCGTCGACGTCGCCATGATCGTCACCTCAGAGATCGGCCTGGGACGCACCTCCGTCATCTGCGTCCTCCTGCACAAAACGATCACCCCCGGCCCCGACACCGACGAGCAAGTACGCGCCCGCTTCGGCGACAAGGTCGCCCGCGTCCTCAAGGGACTGCAAGACATCAGCCGCGTCTGCGCCACGCGACAAATCGTCGACCCTGCCAACTTCCGCGGCCTACTCGTCAGCTTCGCCGAGGACGCCCGCGTCCAACTCGTCTTCCTCGCCGAGAAGCTCCACGAGCTACGCCTCGCCGACACCCTCGGTCGCGAAGAACAACAACGCCTGGCGCGCGAGGCCAAGCACGTCTACATCCCCTTCACGCACCGCCTCGGACTCTACAACATCAAATCCGAGATGGAAGACCGCGCCCTACGCCTCGAGGACCCAGACCTCTACAACAGCATCGCCGGAAAACTCGAGGGAACGCGCGAGGCACGAGAACGCTACATCGCGCGATTCATCGCCCCCGTCGTCGAGGAAATGACGCGCCGCGGAATCAAATTCAAAATGAAATACCGCACGAAAACCGTCGCCTCCATCCTCAACAAAATGCGCGTTAACCAGTTCGAGTTCGACGAAATCTACGACATCTTCGCCGTACGCGTCATCATCGACTCCACCGGAGAAGAAGAAAAGGCCGACTGCTGGCGCGTATACTCCATCGTCGCCGACAAGTACACGCCCAACCCCAGCCGCCTCCGCGACTGGATCTCCGTCCCCAAATCCAACGGCTACGAATCCCTACAAACCACCGTCCTCGGCCCCGGAAACCGCTGGGTAGAAGTACAAATACGCACCGAACGCATGGACGAAATCGCCGAGAAGGGATTCGCCGCCCACTGGAAATACAAGGGCGTCGCCGGAGACAAGGCCATCGAAAACTGGCTCCGCGAACTCAGGGAAATCCTCGAAAACCGCGACCTCAACACCGCCGACCTCCTCGACGACATCAAAATTGACGTCCACGACAAGGAAGTACACGTCTTCACCCCCGCCGGCGACCTCAAAACCCTGCCCGCCGGCGCCACCCTCCTCGACTTCGCCTACGCCGTCCACACCGCCGTCGGCTCCAGGTGCACCGGCGGGCGAGTCAACAACGGCAAACGAATAGAACCCCTCCACTACCCCCTCCGCAACGGCGACCAGGTCACCGTCATCACCTCCGCCGCCAGCCGACCCAGCGCCGACTGGCTCAACATCGCCGTCACCTCCCGCGCCCGCAACAAAATCCGCCAGTTCCTCGCCGAAAACAGCCACGCCCTCGCCGACATCGGGCGGGAAACACTCTCCCGCAGATTCAAAAACTGGAAAATAGAACTCGACGACGAGATCATCCGACGACTCCTCCAGCACTACAAGTACAAGCTCGCCGCCGACCTCTACCAGGCCATCGCCGACGGCAAACACGACCTCGTCGAAATCAAGGAAATCGCCACCAGGGGCGCCGACGACGAGAAACCCGCCCCGCCCACCGCCCCGCGAGAAGTCAACATCACCCCCGTCGCCGACACCGCCGACGTCCTCCTCATCGACCGCTCCATCGACAACGTCGCCTACAAGTTCGCCCGCTGCTGCAACCCCGTCTTCGGCGACAAGATCACCGGATTCGTCACCATCGGCGAGGGCATCAAAATCCACCGCGAACACTGCAAAAAC
>JAIRKS010000195.1 GCA_031259905.1 Odoribacteraceae bacterium | reverse complement strand
GAACCACTTTCCCCCTGCCTGGTTAGGTGGGAGGGATGGAGAATCGGGGATGATTTCTTACATTCGCGGGAATCCAAGAACAGAACAGGGATGGAACTATCGAGCGACGTTATGCTATTTCAGTCAGGAGACGAGGGGACCTTCCGGGAAATCTACCGGCAGCACGCCCCCGCGTTACGCGGCTTCGCGGCGAGATACGCGCGAGACAGAGAAGCGATAGACGACATGATACAAAACGCGTTCATCCGCCTGTGGGAAAAACGTCGGGACCTGCCCAACGAGGGAGCGATCAAAGCATACCTCTACCGCGTAGTACAACGCGAGGGGCTGAACATCATCCGTCACGAAAGAGTAAAAGAACGCTACGCGATGACACCGCGCGAAGAAAGCGAAGAATCCTTCCTGGAAGGCATCCTGGAAGCGGAACTCTTCCGCGCCGTGCTGGTAGTATTCGAGGAACTATCTCCGGCGTGCAAGACCGTCTACCGGATGAGCCTCGACGGGATGTCGCACGAAGAGATCGCCGGGAAGTTACAGATCAGCGTGAACACGGTAAAGAAACACAAGAACAACGCCCACCACTACATGCGATCCCGCCTGAAAGGGCTGGTCTGACGCGGGGCGTTCGTCCCTGTCGCGCGCACCGGGTAGGCAACTCCCCGGTTTTTTGTTTACACGTGCCGCGGCACGGAACGCTTCACGACGAGAATGCTGGCCTCGTAGAGACCGTAGACGGGCAGCGAGACGAGCAAGAGAGAAAAGAGATCGGTGGTGGGCGTGATGATGGCGGTGACGACGAGCAGGATGACGACAGCGTGCCGGCGGTAGCGCGTCATGTGCCCCGCGGAGAGAATGCCGAGCCTGGCCAGCAGCCACGAGAGCACGGGGATCTCGAACAGCAACCCGAGCATCAGCGAGAGGGTTATGAAGGTCGTCACGTAAGAGTCGAGCGTGAACAACAGCTGGATCTCCTCGGCGACCTTGTAGTTGCCCAGGAAGCGGAGCGAGAGCGGGAAGATGATGAAATAGCAAAGGAGAATGCCCGTGAAGAAGAGAAAGAACGAGGCAAGGAGCACGCGCGAGGAATACTTCCGCTCGTGCGCGTGCAGCGCCGGCGCGATGAAGCGGAACAGCTGGTAGATAATGTAAGGCGAGGCGAGGAGCAGCCCGGCATAGAACGAGGTGCTCAGGTGGATCATGAACTGCGAGGTAAGGCGCGTGCTGATCAGCTCGAAGTGCAGCTCCGCCGGCTGCAACGTGGGCATCGACAGCCGCTCGGCGAGATGCTCGAGGAAGCGGTAGAGGATAAAGTCGGGCTGTCGCGGCGCCAGGAGGATATCGAAGAGCGCCTCCTTGCAGGCGAACGCGGCGAGGGAGAAGAGGACGACCGCGACCAGCACGCGCACGAGCACCTTTCTCAGCTCGTCGAGATGATCCCAGAAGGTCAGTTCCTGCTCGCTCATCTACTTCTTCTCGTTGGGGTCGGTCTTGTTGATTTCGTCGTCGATGCCGTTCATACCGTCCTTGAAACTCTTCACGCCGCGTCCCAGCCCGCGCATCAGCTCCGGGATCTTCCTCCCGCCAAAGAGGATTAACACGATCACCGCTATCCCGATGATTTCCGGCGTTCCGAGGCCGCACTCGACGATGGTCTGTAATGGTATCATGATGATGTAATTTTATTCGCGTACAAAGGTAAAAAGAAACGGCACGCGCGCAAGTCAGAAGCCGAAATCGTCGATGACGATCTCCTTCTCGTCCTCCTCCTTGAAGGCGGCGCGTTCGGACTGCACGGGGAGGCCCTCCACGTGGATGGCGCGTCGCGGGCGGACGGGGCAGATATACTCGCAGCCGCCGCACCCGACGCAGATCGACGGGTCGACGCGCGGGCTGGTCAGCCCTCCCTCGCGCGGGACCATCGTGACGGCCTGCGTCGGGCAGTGTTCCGAGCAGGCGCCGCAGCTGGTGCCGTCGGTGATGACGATGCACAACTCCTCGGTGAACACCACGCGCCCGATCCGCGTCATCTGTTTCTGCTCCGTCGTCAGGGCGCGGATCGCGCCGTTGGGGCAGACCTCGCCGCAGACGGTGCAGTTATAGTTGCAGAAACCCCTCTCGTAGTGCACGACGGGCTGCATCATCCCCGCCAGGCCGTACTCCATGAAGGCCGGCTTCAAGACACGCGACGGGCACTTGCTGACGCAAAGGTGGCAGGAGGTGCAGTGCCTCGACAGGTGCTCGCGCGAGACGGCGCCGGGCGGGAGCACCGGGGATGCCTTCCGCCGGTTGCCTGTCCCCGCCAGTCGCTCCAGCGGTCTGCTCGCCAGCGCCGCGGGGATCGTCGCCGAGGCGAGCAGGAACTGCCGCCTGGAAGCGTCGACACTCCCTCGGCTGCGACGCCCGACGGCCGGGGTAAAGCCGATGGCGTTGAACCGGCACGCGTCAAGGCAATTGAAGCAAGCCACGCAGCGACTGCTGTCCACGCTCTTGTCCTTGCTGCTGATGCACCCGGCCTTGCACTTCGCCGCGCAGGCCCCGCAGCGGGTGCACTTGCCGGCGTCGAGGCGGATCTTGAACAGCGACCACCTGCCGAGGAGGCCGAGGAACGCGCCGACGGGACAAAGGGTGTTGCACCACGTCCGCCCGCCACGCCACGCCAGCACCCCGATGCCCGCGAGGGTCAGCAGCGCGATGCCGAGCGAGAAAGGGTCGTGGACGAAGATCCCCACGCGGTAGAACGCGTGGTTGTTGAAGCTGGAGAAGATCATCTCCAGGAGGTTGTTCCCCGCCAGGTAAAGGGGACGGAAGAGCGCCGTGGTCATCCTCCCGTAAGCGCTGTACGGATCCACGAGGCCCAGCAGCAACGGGTAGCCCAGGAAGAACAGGAGCGCCGGGACGATCAACGCGATCCCCCGCGTGTAGACGCGCGGCGGGCGGTAGCGGTATCTTTTCCTCTTCCCCGCGCGCCGGGAGATCCACGCGACGACGTCCTGGAAGATTCCCATCGGGCAGATGCCGGAGCAGTAGACGCGCCCGACCGCGAGGGTGAGCACTACCCACGCGATCACGATGACCAGCGCGCTCCCTGCCAGGAGGGCCGGCAGGAGTTGTATCCTGGTCAGCCATCCGAGCGGGCGCGGGGATAGTTCGGCGAAGTCTATGAAGTAGAAGGTGACCAGCGCGCACGTGACTATGGAGACGATCGCTCTCGCTCTTTTCAGCATGTCGTCACGGTTTGACGTGTTCCCGTTCTTGCTTTCCCCGGCATGTCATCACAATTTGACGCGCTTCACGTTGAGCTTGTCGAGGTTCATCGTGCCGAGTTGCAGGGCCTCGCCGTTAGCGAGGTGTCCCACCTTTTCGAGCGGCATTTCCCTCACCTGGTTGAAGAAGCGGGCGGCGGCGGTATCGACGGCGACGATGTCGTGCGAGATGAAGATCGCCTTCGTCAGGACGGCGTCCGACGCGGCGCGTCCCTGCGGCCCGTTGGTCTTGAGAAGGCGGTAGGCGTCCACGACGTTCAGCACCGGTTTCTTGCTGAACGTGCACACGTCGGCGATGCACTGTTGCAGGTCGTGGGAGTGGAAATAGGGCCTGTCCCACACGATGCCCATGTAATTCTTCATGGAGATGCTGAGGTTGGCCCCCCCGTGGTGTTTCAGGATCGGGACGTTGATCCACGCGTCGCAATCGAGGATGGCCTCGTGCACCTTGGTTTCTTTCAGGTTCTTCCCCATCGGGAGGGAGACCGGGCGATAGCGCGACTCCTGGTCGGCGTGCACGACGGTGGCCCCGGCCTCCCGCGCGGCCTCCTCGATGCCGGAGGTCTTGTAGGTCTTCCGGCACTCGTCGCACGTGTGGTCGAACACCACCACCTCCCTGGCGCCGGCGGCGAGGCATTGCCTCGTGATCTCGGCCACCAGCTCCGGGTTCGTGTTCCCGGCAAGCTCCGGCTTCTTGTCCCACCCGATATTGGGCTTCACCACCACGCGTTGCCCGGCCTTGATAAACTGCTTGATGCCCCCCAGCTCCCCGATGGCTCGCTGGAACATCTCTGCCGGTTCGCCGCCCATCACGGCGACCATGTCGACCGTCCCCGTGGCGGGGGCGGCCGTGGTTTTTTGCATCAGCACGTGCATGGCCTTGCTCGGCTTGATCGTGATCGTCGCGCCTGCCACGGCGATGGCTTTCAAGAAATCTCTCCTGTCCATGTGTTGTTTATTAAAGTTTCAGAGTATCCACGGGAACGCGAAGCACGGCTCGTCGTACAGGGCGTAGTCGGCGCGTCCGTTCACGGCGAACGTCCTGACGCGCGCGGCCTCGCGGAGCAGTTCCCGTGCCGTGGCGAGGGTAGCGCCTGTTTTCACGCGATCGTCCACGAGCAGCACGCGCTTCCCCTTGACGTCGAAGTCCACGGGATGCAGCACCCTCGGCGCGTCGTGCACCGGCTGCTGCCGTTCGTCCCTCAGGTTAATGTACAGCAGCCTCACCTCCGCGTGCAGCCGCTGGTTAAGGATGCCGGCGGGCACGATCCCCCCGTTGGCGACGGCGACGATCAGGTCGAACTCCTCGTCGATGGGGATCGCGCGGAAGCGCTCGAGAACCTCTCCCGGTGGTTTCATTGTCTCGCCGTTGCTTTTAACAGGGCGTATCCGCCGAGTACCTGCAGCAGGATTCCCGGAACGGCCATCTTCAAGGCACTCGCGGCGACAGTGAAGCCGTTCCACGCGCTCTCGACGGCGAGGCCGATCCCGTGGCAGGCTACCACGGCGAGCAGGATGGGCACGAACGTGATCCGTCCGCTTCTCCGGGCGGCGTAAGCGGCGCACGCGGCGAGCAAGCACGATTTGATCACGATGAGCGGCAACGCTGCCGCTGCCGGCATCCCGAAGAGCAGCGCGTTGGCGACCGGCGAGAGGACGGCCGCGAGCAGTCCCACCTGCAGGCCGTACTTGTACGCGGCGATCAGCGTGAAGAAGTACAGCGGCAACAACATTCGCCCGCCGTCGGGGACGAGGTGGCACGCCAGGGGCAACAGAAGATTGCCGGCCACGAATAACAGCGCGAAGAGGTACGTCTTCGCGTCACTGTAGCTTAACGAGTAAAGTTTCACGGTTGTTTTCATGATGGTTTATATTACGTGGTTCTATATAATAAGGTGTCCAAAGGTATCGAAAGCAAGTATCCCGGCGGCGCTGCCCGCGAAGTTTATGTTATTTTTAACCTTCATCGAGGAGGGGGAAGAGCGGGTGCAGCGCGTGCCAGAGGACGATTCCCGCGGTGACGGAGAGGTTCAGCGAGTGTTTCGTGCCGAACTGCGGCACCTCCAGGCAGTAGTCGGCGAGCGCGACGGTCTCCTCTCCCACGCCCCGCACCTCGTTGCCGAAGACCAGCGCGTACCGTCGTCCCGGCGCGAGGCGGTGGCCGTCGAGGGAGATGCTGCCCTCGGCTTGCTCGACGGCGACGACGGTGTACCCCTCCGCTCGCAGGCGGCGGACGACGGCGACGGTATCCGCCGCGTGTTCCCACGCGACGCTCTCCTCGGCGCCGAGCGCCGTTTTGTGGATTTCCCGGTGGGGCGGCGTGGCGGTGATGCCGCAGAGGTAGAGTTTCTCGACGCGGAAGGCGTCGGCGGTGCGGAAGACGGAGCCGATGTTGTGCTGGCTGCGGGCGTTGTCGAGGAGGATGACGACGGGTAGCTTCCTCGCCGACCGGTAGGCGTCGGGCGAGAGGCGGTGGAGTTCCTCGTTGTGTAGTTTGCGGGACATGCCGGGGCGTTATTCGTCGATGATTTCGCCGAGCAGCGTCGCCGGCGTGCATCCGGTGACGCGCACGCGGGTCGTGTCGCCGGCGCGGCGGCCTCGCGCGGGGAAGACGATGACCTTGTTCTGCTCGTTGCGCCCGGACATTTCCGCGGTGTTCCTGCGCGACGGGCCTTCGACGAGCACTTCCATCGTCCGCCCGACGTCCGCGCGGTTGGAGGCGAGGGAGAGGCGCCGTTGCAGCGCGATCAGCTCTTGCAGGCGGCGTTGTTTCGTCGGCTCGTCCACGTCGTCGGGCAGTTGGCGGGAGGCGACGGTCCCCGGTCGTTCCGAGTACTTGAACGTGAAGGCCGCGTCGAATCGAGCTTGCTCGACCAGCTCGAGCGTCGCGCGGTGGTCGGCCTCGCTCTCGCCGCTGAAGCCGACGAAGAGGTCGGTCGTCAGCCCGCAGCCGGGGAGGATTTCCCGGATGGCGCGTACGCGTTCGAGGTATTGTTCGCGCGTGTACTGCCTGTTCATCCGCGCGAGCACGGCGTTGCTGCCGGATTGGGCGGGCAGGTGGACGTGCCGGCAGATGTTCGGGTGCTCGGCGATGGCGTGGAGGATTTCGTCGCTCATGTCCCGCGGGTGGGAGGTGGCGAAGCGCACGCGGGTGTCGGGGACGGCGCGGGCGACTTCCCGCAGCAGTTCAGGGAAGGTGACGACGGTCGCGTTGTCCTGCCAGCGGTACGAGTTGACGTTTTGCCCGAGCAGTGTTATTTCCCGGCAGCCGCCGTCGCGCGCCGCCCGTGCCTCCCGGATGACGCTTTCGGGCTGGCGTCCCCGTTCTCTCCCGCGCGTGTAGGGGACGATGCAGTAGGTGCAGAAGTTGTTGCATCCCCTGGTGATCGGGACGAAGGTGGAGATGGCCGTCGCGTCGCCGCGCGAGGGGCAGATGCCGGGGTAGGTCTCCGTCGTGGAGAGTTCGACGTTGATGGCTTTCTCGCCGCGTTCGGCGCGCCGGATGAGGTCGGGCAGCTCGAGGTAGGCGTCCGGCCCGACGACGATGTTGACGTTTTTTTCTTGTTCAAAGAGGGTTTCTCCCAGCCTTTCGGCCATGCACCCGATGACGGCGACGAGCGCTCCCGGCCGCCGTTTCTTTACCCTCGACAGTCCCTGGACGCGTCCGCGTGCCCGTAGCTCGGCGTTTTCACGGACGGAGCAGGTGTTGACGAGGATCACGTCGGCCTCGTCTTCGCCGGTGACGCGCGTGTATCCTTCTTTTTCGAGGATGGCGGCGACGACGTCGCTGTCGGCGACGTTCATCTGGCAGCCGTATGTTTCGATGTAGAATGTTTTATTCATTGTTGCTCGTGTTCTTGTCTTGCTCGCGAATGTACGTGAATTTACCGGTAACCGGAAAGGCCCGCCGGGTCGGGCGGGCCGGTCGACCGCTTACCCGCGTTGCCCGAACCGCGGGGAATGTTGCCCGATGCTCGTGAAATGTTGGTTGACTTGCGTCGCAAGTCAGTTGACTTGCGGGGGGTGTTGCCCGATGCTCGTGAAATGTCGCGAGACTTTCGGCGGATGTCTCGCGACATTCGACGAATGTCGCGAGACTTTCGTCGAATGTCGCGAGACTTTCGTCGAATGTCGCGAGACTTTCGTCGAATGTCGCGAGACTTTTGCCGAATGTCGCGAGACTTTTGCCGAATGTCGCGAGACTTTCGTCGAATGTCTCGCGACATTTCACGAGCATCGCGCAACTTTCGGGGGGCACCGGGGATGTTTCGCGGGGCGTCGGGGAGCGCTCGCGGGGCGCCGGGTGGTTGCCGGCGCGGGCGGGGCGGGTGTTATTCCGGGTCGGTGTAGATCCATTTTACGGCGTCGGCGTGGAGGTGCTGGTCGGGGTGGTCGCGTTTGTCGTGGAGTTTGACGAGGTGTTCGCCGGGGGAGAGGCGGTATTTCCCGAGGGAGATCCAGGCGTGTTCGTCGGTGTCGTTGGTGATGGCGACGGTGGTTTCCCCGCCGTCGCGTGTGACGGTGTAGTACTGGTGCAGGGCGGGGAGGCGATAGGTGAATTCGGCGGGGTCTTTTCCCTTGTTTTTGGCGAGGTAGGCGGCGCGTTTGTTGGCGATGATCCGTTGGGCTTCTTGCTTGCTGCCGGGGATGTAGGCGAGGATTTCGTGGGTGCCTGCCTTGTGGATCCGGGCGCGCCAGGTGGCTTCTTCCCTGCCGCTGCCGGTGTGGCGGGTGACGGTGCTCCTGGCGGGGCCGGTCGCGTGGCCGTACCCTCCGACGCGTGTCCACTGGCGATTGTCCTGACCGGGCGCGGTGTAGCGGTCGTTGTACGCGGGGGTGATTTCTTTCCCGCGCGAGAGGAGGCCGGGGCGTCGCCGGATGGAGAACCCGGGGCCGTCGTTGTCGGCGATGGTTTCGCTGGTGTCGGTTTTGACGCGGAAGGGGGCGGTGTCGATGAGGGGGCTTGCGGGGGCGGTGTCCCGCGTGACGGGCATGGTCGCGAGTGAGGCGGGGGTGAAGAGGTTGGCGGGGAGGTCGGCGCGCGCGAGGAAGGGGACGTTGCGCGAGACGCGGGTGTCGGCGATGGCTTCGATGCCGAGGGCGGGGCGGGTGGTGGTGACGGTTAGCCGGCGTGCTTCGCGCGGTCCGATTTCGAAGAGTTGCCCGGTGAATGATTGCTGGTGCCACGCGCGCCCGTCGTTGAGGGCGTGGGTGACGACGAGGGAGATGACGCCGCGGGTGTCGCTGTCGTTCATGACGTCCCAGTGGAGGCGGTAGCGGTTCATGGCGGCGGGTTCTTCGTCGTCGTCGGCGAGGCGTTCGACGCGGCATTGGCCGAAGAGGTATGCCGGCGGGGTTTTGGCGCGGTAGAGTTCCCGGAGGGGTTGTTCGATGTCTATTCCGGTGGCGGCGCGGAGTTCTTCCCGTAGGGTGTCGAGGGTGACGGCTCGGAAGTCGTGGCGTTCCCGGAAGTGGATGTAGAAGCGATGCCATTGGGCGGGCGTGATGCCGGCGAGGAAGAGGCGGTCGGTGAATTCTCCGGATTGGAGGAGGAGCAGGTCGTGGAAGAGGGTGGTGGCGTGGAGCGTGTCGAGTGCTTCGGCGAGTCCGTGGCGGGCGAGGTAGTTGTTGAGGAGGAGGATGTCTCCGGCGCGTCGACCGTGTTCGATGCCGCTGTTGGCTTGCCTGTCCGTGGTGGCGTCGAGGAGGAGGTTGAGGCCGGGGTAGGCGGGGGCGTTGATCCATCCGCGGTGTTGGCGGAAGAGGGGGGCGATGTCGTGGGGGTTCATGGCGATTTTCTGGCGGTTCCAGGCGCGCCGCTTGAGGTAGTCCTCGATGGTGGATCCGGAGTTCGCGTGGTAGGTGAGCGCGCGGGTGGTGAAGTTGCCGGTGAGCCTGTTCGTGACGTGTCGCGCGAGGGCTTCCCGGTCTGTCGGGACGTGGAAGCGGGCGGCGATTTCGCTGTTTCTTGCCCGTGCGAGGTCGGGGCGTTGTTGTTTGAAGTTTTGGAGTAGCCCGTCGGCGACGGTTTCGGGTAGGAAGGCGATTTCGGGCTGGATGTATTCGCTGCCTCCGCGGGCGGGGCGGTAGTAGGAGGCGAGGGCGACGGGGGCTTCGATGATCATGAAGCGGTTGAAGGGGTAGCGGCCGAGTGATGTTTCGAGGGTTTGTTTGAATTGTTGGAGGAGGCCGCGGATGGTGTCGGCGAGGATTTCGCGGGCTTCGCGGGCCTGGTTGGTGGGTCGGTGGAGGTATAGTTCGCAGGTGGTGGAGTCGGCGAGGGTGACGGTTGCCCGCGTGTAGTTGCCGGCGCAGAGGGTGATGCCGTCGAGGGGGTGTTCGGGGTGGAAGGCGACGGTGTCCGCGCGTTCTTCTCGTTTGCCTTGCGAGATGACGAGTTTGCCGGCGGGAGGGGTCACGAGGAGGGTGTAGCGCGTGAAGTCGCGTTCGTCGGCGAACGGCGTTCCGGGGTTGGCGGGTGGGCGTGTCGTGGGGTACCAGGATGCTTCCGGGAGGAGGAGTGTGTAGCGATCGCCGGCGTACGCGTGCCTGTTGCCGTACCTGCATCCGGTTTTGTTTGCCCGTCGGGCGGTGGAGAGGATGCTTTCGTCGGTGATGTCGAGGTAGCAGGCGCGTTCGTCGATTTTCCCGGAGTATTCCGCGTCGATCTCGAGGGTGGCGCCGGGGGGGATGGTTGACGGGATGATGATGACCTGGCGGTCGCGCTTGAAGGGGATGTTTTCCCCTTGTACGCGGAGTTGGTCGACGCGTAACCCGGGGTTGAGGTAGAGGATGACCGGGGTGATTTCTCGTTCGCCGGGGTTCGTGGCCTGGAGGGTCCCGCGTCCTTTTACCCGCGCGCCGTCGGTCTCGAAGCGTACGGTTTGCGCGGTCATGGAGAGCTTGTCGTGGTCCCTGTATTTGTCGTGCGTCTCGATGAATTGCCTGCGCGCGTCGGCGCGTTGCCAACGTTCCGCGAGCGGGTAGCCGGCGCCGGCGAGGAAGGCGATCGCGAGCGCTGCCGTTACGCCGCGCGTCCATGCCCGCTCTTTGCTGCTGCCGGTGAGGCGCCGTTGCAGGAGGGCGGTCAGGCCGACGAGGGCAGCGCCGCCGGCGAGCCATCCGGCTCGTTGCGCGAGGTAGGCGGCGAGGTCGGGGTGTCCGGTGACGCGGGAGAGGGCGTTTGGTAGCGCGAGGCCGAGGGGGTCGACGAGGTCGAGGCGGTCGTCGTTGAAACATGCCGCCAGCGCTCCCGCCACGGCGAGTAGCGTGGCGCACGCGATGCCCTTGTGGGCTATCACGCTGTTGACGAGTAGCGATAGGCCGACGAGGAAGATGATCGAGGGGAGTGTTAGCGTGAGGAGGTAGAAGAGGTATTCTTCCACGCGGAAGGTGACCGTGGTGCTCGTGAGGTGGATGATTGCCGCGCTTGCCGCTGATGCCGCGGCGAGCCAGAGGCATACTCGCGCGATGCCCCACGCGGCACCGGCGACGCGGGCGGCGTTGCTGCCGGGACGCGCGTCGAGGGGCGCGACGGTGTCCGCGCGTTGTACGCGGGAGATGACGCGTCCGGTGCAGGCGACGAGCGGCAGGAGGATGAGGAGCGAGAAGAGGCAGGCGTTGGCGTGGGGGAGGGTCGAGCTCATGCCAAGGTGAGCGTAGTGCGAGGTGATGAGGTCGCTCTGCATCGCCACGTGAAACCACGCGATCCAGGCGATGATGGCGACGGAGAGCAGGCGGAAGAGGTTGTCCCGCGTGAGGAGTCTGGTGCTGTAGCGGGCGACCGTGCCGGCGCCCTGGAGGCGGTGGTGTTTCATGGTGGTTTCGTTTTGTTTTTGCAATGATACAATAAAACACTTGGATTCACCCCATGCTATTCCCGTAATCTATTTTCGCGAGTAGATCTACATCCCGGGGCCTCGAAAACACATTCGAGGCCCCGGTTCTTTTTGTCCCACTCGAGACTCCTTAAAACAAACTTCTGAATAATTGCCCCTCGCTTACCTGCCTGCCCCGGTGTATACCCACTTCACGGCATCGGCATAGAGAGGTTGATCGGGATGATCCCGTTTGTCCCGTAACCTCACGACGTGTTCTCCTGGTGATAGATGATACTTCCCGAGAGAAATCCAGGTGTCATCATCCGAGTTGTTCGTGACGATCGCGGTACTCTCCCCGTCGTCGTGCGAGACAATGTAGTACTGGTGAAGCACGGGCACGTGGAATTTGGGTGTCTTAACGGGCGTGTATTGATCCAATCGATTCATGTCGATTTTCTTCCTGTTCTTTCGGGAATATTCGGATTGTTTCCGTGCAATAATATCTTGCGCGTATCGCGTGCTACTGTTCATGTACGCGAAGATCTCGTAGATCCCCTTCTTCTCGATTCGCGTTCGCCAGGTTGCCTCCTCCCTGCCGCTTCCTGCCGTCTTGGTGATATAAGTCCCGGTGGCATTCGCGGTGCGGCTGGCATCACCAAACCTCGTCCACCGCGGGTATGAACCGAAGGGATCATGCCTGGGAAAGGTGAATCTATCCTGGTATTCCGGGGTGATTTCTCTCTTTCGAGAAAAGATCCCCGGCAGGTGGCGCAACGAGAACCCCGCGTCGTCGTTGTCCACGATGATCTCGTTCGTGTCCCGCGCGACGAGAAACAAGGCGGGATCTATCACGCGACTCCCGCTGGAGGTATCCCGCGTCACGGGACTCGCTCTGAGTATATTCGAGTTATTTGGCCCGTCATGCTCCACCAGGAACGGCACGTTGCGCGACACGCCCGTGTTGGCATACATGCTCATGCTATAGACAGGGAAAGATGCCGTGATGACAAGTTCCCTCGCTTCTCCCGGCCCGATCTCAAACTGTCGTTCGAAGCATGACAATTCGGACAACGGCTTCCCCCTGTAAGACATAGTGTAGGTCATAAGGAGAGAGAGCACCCCTCTTTCTTTGCCGGTATTCATCACGTTCCAGTGGAAGCGATAGCGATTGAAATCCCTGATCTCATCGTCCTCCGCGACGCGTTCTACCCGGGCATCTCCAAAGAGATAGGCCGGCAACTCCTTGACACGATAGACCTCTCGTAGCAGCTCGTTGAGATCTATGCCCGTGGTGGCGAGGAACTCTTCCTGCAGAAGTGGAAATTCAACGGTGCAAAAGCCGTGGCGTTCCCGGAAGTCAAGGTAGAAACGCTCCCACTCGTCCGGCAGCACTTTCGCGAGGAACAACTGATCACGGAAACTCGTCGCCTTCAAGACAAGCAAGTCATGGAAAAGGGACGTCGTGTACAGGGTATCGAGGGCCTCGTCGAACCCGTGCCTGCCAAGGTAATTGTTGAGAAAGACGATATCCATGCCCCGGTACGCGTGCTCGATACCATTATTTCCTCTCTTGTTCATGACAGCCTCCAGCAAGAGATTCAGGCCGGGGTACGCGGGCGCGTTAATCCACCCGCGATGCTGCCGGAAGAGGGAAGATAGCTCGTACGGGTTATTCCAATTCTTCCTCCCGTTCGCTTCCCGTCGGCTGAAATAACTCTTGATAAAGGAACCGTAATTGTCGTAATAAGTTACAAGGTGTTGCGAGAAATTAGGCGCGAGAATCTGCCCCTTTATCACCTCGGCCAGCGACTCCTCGTTCGTCGGGAGGCGGAAGAGATAGTTGCCGTTATCGTGTTTCCTGGCATACTCGAGGAGAGACAGGACATACTTGAAGTGTTGTAGCGCTTTATCCATGATGATCTCTGGCACGAGGGCCATTTCCGGTTGCACGTACTCGCTCCCGCCATGATTGTGGCGATAAAACGAGGCAAACGCGACGGGTGTCTCTACCAGCATGAAGCGCTTGAACGGGTACTTCCCGCGCGACTCTTCCAGCGTCTCCTTGAATCGCTCCAGTACTCGTGGGAGGGTATCCTTTACGATCTCTTGCACGATGGCGTTCTGCTTCATATCTACTCCCTCGTGCAGGTACAACTCGCAGACCGTCGAGTCGGATAGCGTGACCGTCCTTCGCGTGTAATCGCCGGTGCACAACGTGATCCCGTCCAGCGGGTATTCCGGGCGGAAAATCATCGTGTCCCCCCGTTCCTCCCGTGCTCCTTGCGACACGGCGAGTTGTCCGGTGGGAATCTTCACCCGTAACGTGTAACGCGTGAAATCCCGTTCCACGTCGAACGGCTTGTTCGGGTTTTCCGGCGGGTGCGCCACCGGGTACCACAGTGCCGCCGGCACGAGCAACGTGTATTCCTCTCCGGCATACGCGTACCTGTTCCCGTACCTGCATCCCGTCGTGCTCGCCCTCCGGAAAGTCGCGAGGATCTTTTCTTCGTCCACGTCCAGGTAACATGCTCGCTCGTCGATCTCCCCCGAGTATTCCACGTCGATTTCCCGCGACGCGCCTGATGGCACGATCGCCTGCACGATAATCACCTGCCCGGCTCGCTCGAACGACATCTCCTCGCCGTCCACGCGCAGCCGCTCGACGCGTAACCCGGGGTTCAGGTAGAGGATCACCGGGGAGACTTCCCGTTCGTTGTTGTTCACGACTTGCAGCGTCCCGTGTCCCTTCACGCGTGTCCCCTCCTGTTCGAACCGTATCTCTTGCGCGGTCATGGATAACTTGTCGTGGTCCCGGTACTTGGCGTATGCCGCGGTGTACCGCTGGCGTGCCTCCATGAATTGCAAGCGCTCGTGCAGGGGCCAGCCGGCACCCGCGACGAACAACAGCGCCAGCACTGCTGTTACCCGTCCCGTCATCTTCCTTTCCCGCGGAGTGTCCGGCAGTCTCCGTCGCGCCAGCACGGCCATCCCGGTGAAAGCAAGCCCGCAGCAGAGCCATCCTGCCCGTTGTACCAGGTAGCCGGCGAGATCGGGATGCCCGGTGATCCGGGACAGCGCGTTGGGCCGGGCGATCCCGAACGGGTCGATGAAGTCGAGTGTATCGCTGTTGAAGCACCACCCCAGCAATCCCATCACCAGCAGTTGTATCATGCACGCTATCCCCTTGTTCCCCACCGCGCTGTTGACGAACAACGAGAAGCCCGTGAAGAATATCACTGCCGGTAGCGTCAACGTGAGGAAGTAAAAGAGGTACTCCTCTACTCGAAGCGTCACTTCCGTGTTTGACAGGTGTAGCGTTGCCGCGAGCACGGCCGATACCGCGGCAAGCCACAGGCATACCCGCGTCACTCCCCACGCCACCCCGGTAACTCGCGCGACATTGCTCCCGGGCCGCGCGTCGAGCACGCTGGCGGAATCCACCTGCCTGTTCCGCGACAGTACCGGCCCGGAACACGCTACCAGGGGGAGGACAAGCAACACGGCGAACAGGTACGCGTTCGCGTGTGGGAGTAGCGCGCTCATCCCGAAGCCGCCGAAGTGGGGTATTACGATATTGCTTAGCATGACCATGAGAAGCCAGGTGATCCAAACGATCATCGCCGCCACGAGTACCCGGAACAGGTTATTCCTTAACAAGAGTTTCGCGCTATACCTGGCGACCACCCCCGCGCGATGGGAATCCGCGCCTCTCACGTGCTTGTTGTTTCGCATGACTGGTTACTTGATTAGTTCCGTGAATGTGAGTTTGTACACCAGCGTGGAGCGTGGAGGGATCAGGATGTCAAGGGTAGCAGGGTCGAACGTGCCGGAGTCCTTGTAGGCCCGGGCGAAGGGATAAATGACCGTGTAGGCCCGGGCGAAGGGATAAATGACCGTTGCCGCGTCGCCTTGCCTCGGGCGATGCATCCCCTCGTCGAGAATGTTGACGAACCACGCGACAGGGACCGTCGAGGTGATCTCGTGCACTTTCCGTTTCAGAAAATCGGGTGGGGAGGTAAGTGTCGCCTCGTTTAGCAGGTAAAGTTCCTGGGTGACGCGCGTGTATCCTTCTTTTTCGAGGATGGCGGCGACGACGTCGCTGTCGGCGACGTTCATCTGGCAACCGTAAGTTTCGATGTAGAATGTTTTATTCATTGTTGCTCGTGTTCTTGTCTTGCTCGCGAATGTACGTGAATTTACCGGTAACCGGAAGGGCTTACCGGCGAGGGAGGGGCGGGCGACCGCTTGCCCGCGTTGCCCGAACCGCGGGGAATGTTGCCCGAACCGCGGGGAATGTTGCCCGAACCGCGGGGAATGTTGTCCGAACCGCGGGGAATGTTGCCCGAACCGCGGGGAATGTTGCCCGACCCGCGGGGGATGTTGCCCGAACCGCGGGGAATGTTGCCCGACCCGCGGGGGGTGTTGCCCGAACCGCGGGGAATGTTGCCCGAAACTCGGCGAATGTTGTCCAAATCTCCGGGGATGTGAGTTCACTTGCGCCGCAAGTGAGCTCACTTGCGCCGCAAGTGAGTTCACTTGCAGCG
>JAIRKS010000125.1 GCA_031259905.1 Odoribacteraceae bacterium | reverse complement strand
CTCTCACGGGTTGTCCTGCCCCCTTACTCGCTTACGATATTTCGCATTAACCCATAAATAAATCATACCATGAAACAATTCTATTCACTGTTACTCGGCGTGCTCCTGCCGGTCGCGTTACAAGCGCAGAACAGGGCAGATGTCATCGCCATCATTGAGAAAGCCAACAATTACTGGCAACAAACAAACCCGCTGCCGGGGAACGCCTTCTGGCATCAAGCCGCCTATCACACGGGAAACATGGCCGCTTACGAGGTCACCGGGCGAGAGGACTATCGCCGCTATTCCGAACAATGGGCAGGGGCGAACGAGTGGAAGGGTGCAAAATCCGACCGCCGGGAAGAATGGAAATCTTCCTACGGGGAGACGGACGTACACGTGATGTTTGGCGACTGGCAAACCTGCTTCCAAACCTACATCGACCTCTATCAACTCGCCCCAGACAAGAAGAAGATCGCCCGTGCACGGGAGGTCATGGAGTACCAGATGTCCAGACCGGAAAACGGGTACTGGTGGTGGGCCGACGGCCTTTACATGGTGATGCCGGTAATGACCAAGCTGTACAAGGTGACCGGGAACGAACGCTACCTGGAAAAGCTACACGAATACTTCACCTTCGCGAAGAACTTAATGTATGACGAGGCGAGCGGCCTTTTCTTCCGGGACGCTCGCTACGTGTACCCTAGGCATAAGACCCGGTCGGGAGCGAAAGACTTCTGGGCACGAGGCAACGGCTGGGTACTGGCCGGGCTGGCAAAGGTGTTGCAAGATCTGCCGGCAACCGACGCGCACCGGGACGAGTACATCCAGGTGTTCCGCTCGATGGCCGTGGCCTTGAAGAAGGCCCAGCAGCCGGAAGGCTACTGGACGAGAAGTGTCCTGGATGCGTATCAGGCGCCGGGGTACGAGACAAGCGGTACTGCCTTCTTCACGTACGGTCTGCTGTGGGGTATCAATAATGATCTCCTCGAGAGAGACCTCTATCACCCCGTGGTGGAAAAAGCCTGGGACTACCTGACGAATGTCGCGCTGCAAGCCGACGGGAGAGTGGGCTTCGTCCAACCCATCGGCGAACGGGCAGACCAGCACAACGTCGAACCCACGACAACGGCCGACTTCGGCGTGGGAGCGTTTCTCCTGGCCGCCTCGGAGATGGTGCGGTACGTTGACGATCGCCTCTACTGGACGAAACTCGCCTACAAGATCGCTGCCCCAGTGCTCGAGAAGATGAGCCGGGGAGAACTGAGCAAAACAATGGAGGTAGAGTTAAGTCCCACGTGGGACGGTCGCGACCGGCGGGTGACTTACATGGAGTGCTTCGGACGATTAATGGACGGTATCGCCCCGTGGCTATCGCTCCCGGACGACAACACGCCGGAGGGTGTGCAACGCCGCCAGCTCCGCGAGTGGGCGTTGAAGAGCTATACTCATGCCGTCGATCCCGCCAGCCCCGACTATCTATTGTGGCGGAAGGAGGGCCAGCCGCTGGTCGACGCCGCTTATATCGCGAGTAGCTTCCTCCGTGCACCGGAACAGCTCTGGCAGCCGCTGGACAAGTTGACAAAACAACGCTACATCGAGGAGTTTAGTCAATTGCGCCGCGTGGACCCGCCGTACACGAACTGGCTGCTCTTCTCGGCAACGATCGAGACGTTCCTCCTATCCGTGGACGCGCACCCCGACATGTACAGGATCTCCAGCGCCCTCCGGAAGATAGAGGAATGGTACGTGGGCGACGGGTGGTACGCGGACGGGCAACGTTTCGCATTCGACTATTACAATAGTTACGTCATCCAGCCGATGTACGTGCAGGTGCTCCAGGTACTGCAACAACGCAACAGGTCGGCGGCAAGAAACCTGGAAACCGCCCGGAAACGGATGCAACGCTACGGGATGATCCTGGAACGCTTTGTCTCCCCCGAAGGAACGTTCCCCGTGTTCGGACGCTCGATGACATACCGGCTGGGCGTGTTCCAGCCATTGGCGCTGATGGCGTGGAGAGGCATGTTGCCGGATGAATTACCGGAGGGGCAGGTCAGGCACGTGCTCACGCACGTGATGAAGCGTATGTTTTCCGTCGAGGGCAACTTCAACGCGGGAGGATTCCTGCAACTTGGCTTCGCGGGACACCAGCCCGACCTCGCTGACTGGTATACCAATAACGGCAGCCTGTATCTCACCTCCGAGGTCTTTCTCCCGCTGGGATTGCCCGCCGACCACTCCTTTTGGACCTCCCCGGCGCAAAAATCAACACAGGAAAAAGCATGGAGCGGGAAACCTTTCCCGAAAGATCACGCGTATTAACTCTACACTCATACGATCATGAAATCACACGTTTTAAAAATGATGATTCTCGCGGCCCTGCTCGCGGGAACGAGCGGCAAACTCTACTCGCAGGTCTCCTTCGGGCAGCCCGAACGGATCAACGACAAGTGGCAATTCTCCCTCGGCGACATGCACGACGCCGCCGACCCGGGGTTTAACGCGAGCCGGTGGCGAACGGTCGACCTGCCGCACGACTGGAGCGTCGAGGGGAACTTGAGTCCCGACCAAGCCTCCTGCACCGGCTTCCTACCCGGCGGCATCGGGTGGTACAGGAAAATCATTTCGATACCGGAAGAAAAAAAGGGTGAAAAGGTCTACCTCTATTTCGAGGGCGTTTACAACCGGAGCAAGGTATTCCTTAACGGACACCTGGTCGGCGCGCGTCCGAACGGGTATATATCCTTCGCGTTAGACGTCACTCCCCACGTCGAGTTCGGGAAGAACAACGTCATCGCCGTGCGCGTCGATCATGCCCAAAGCGCCGACTCCCGCTGGTACACCGGGTCGGGAATCTACCGCGACGTCTGGATCGTGTACGCCACCCCCACGCACATTACCACGCACGGGATCTTCGCGTACCCGGTGAACGTGAGCGAGAAGCAAGCTACTTTGTACGTCCAGGCAGAAATCGAGAACGGGACGAACAACAACGCCCTGAAGATAACTCATGAACTCTTCTCGCCGGAAGGGAAGAAAGTCGCGAGTGCCACGAGTAACATCACCGCGCGACCCGGACAGAATATCGTCCCCGTCAACTTGAAGGTAAAAGCCCCCCTACTCTGGGATACCGAACACCCGCACCTTTACACGTTGAAAACGACCGTGTACCAGGACGGAAAAGTGATCGACCAATCCTCTACCACCACGGGATTCCGTCGCTTTACCTTCGACCCCGACAAGGGTTTCGCCTTGAACGGACGATGGATGAAAATGAAAGGCGTGTGTATACACCACGACGCCGGCGTGCTCGGGGCGGCCGTGCCGCGAGAAGTATGGAAACAAAGGTTGCAAACCCTGAAAGAGATCGGGACGAACGCTATACGAACAAGCCATAACCCGCAGGCTCCCGTGCTCTACGACCTCTGTGACGAGCTCGGTATTCTCGTTCTCGACGAGGCTTACGACGAGTGGGAGTTCCCGAAAAACAAGTGGATCGCCGGGTGGAATGTCGGAACGCCGGGTCACCAGGGGTCTTTCGATATCTTCAAAGAGTGGGGAGAGCAAGACCTCGCCGACATGGTGCGACGCGACCGCAATCACCCCTCTATCTTCGCCTGGAGTATCGGTAACGAGGTGGATTATCCCAACGATCCCTACTCGCATCCCATCCTCGACGGGAATAATAGCGACTTCACCCAACCGATGTATGGCGGGTACAAGAAGGATGCTCCCGACGCCAACCGTCTCGGGGCAATCGCCAAACGGCTCGTCGCCATCGTGAAATGGAACGATCCCTCGCGACCCGTCACCGCGGGCCTCGCCGGTGTCGCCATGTCCAACGAGACGGAGTATCCCGGGGCGCTGGACATCACCGGTTATAATTACACCGAGAGCCGCTACCGCTCCGATCACGAGAAGTACCCCACCCGGATCATCTTCGGCAGCGAGACCAGCAACAATCTCGACGCCTGGAAAGCGGTCACCGCTAACGAACATGTCTTCGGGCAATTCGTCTGGACGGGCATCGACTACCTCGGCGAGTCCGGGCGCTGGCCCTCCCGCGGCTTTTACTCGGGAATGTTAGACTTTGGTGGGAACATCAAGCCGCGCGGTCACTTCCGCCGCTCCCTCTGGGTGACGGAACCCGTCGCATACCTCGGCACCTACATCGCCTCTCCCCGCGAACGCTCTCCCTCTATCGACGCCTGGCCCTCGTGGAACTACCGCGATGGACAAAACGTTCGTGTCGTCGCGTATACCAACGCGGCCAAGGCCCGCTTGCTGCTCAACGGCCAAACCGTCGGGGAGACGAAACCCCGCGATAACAACACGGGCGTCATCTCCTGGGACGTTCCTTATCGCCCCGGCAAACTGGAGGTCATCGGGCTCGATGACTCGGATCGCGAGATTGTCCGTCACGCCATACAATCCTCCGGACGCCCCTTCGCCCTGGTAGCCACCACGGATCATACCGTGATCAACAACAAAGGCATCGCGATCGTCACCCTTCAAGTCGTCGACGAGCAGGGCATCCCCGTCTTCTTGGCCGATAACGAGATCACCTGCTTCATCGAAGGCCCCGCGAGACTACTCGGCCTGGAAAATAGCAATAACCAAGACACGAGCAACCAGCGGGACCATTCACACCGCCTCTACCTCGGTCGCCTCGTCGCGTACGTGCAGGCCACCGGCGAGGGCAAGGCCCGCCTCGCGTTCTTCTCCCCCTGGCTGCAAGCCGCTGAAATCACCATAGATATTCACCCTTAATACTTCTCTCACATGAACCATTACATTTTCATCATCGCCCTCCTCGCCGCCTCCTGCCGCTCCATCCCCGCGATCATCGTCCCGGGAGAAATCTGGCAGGACAACCAGGGAACACACGTCAACGCGCACGGCGGCGGGATACTCTACCACGACAACACCTACTACTGGTTCGGCGAACACAAGGGCGAACGATCGAGCGCCGCGTGGGTCGGCGTCACCTGTTACTCCTCCCGCGACCTCGCCTCGTGGACCAACGAGGGAGTCGCCCTTCCCGTCGCGAAGGACACCGCGTCGGACATCCGGGAAGGATGCGTCATCGAACGCCCGAAGGTCATCTACAACAAGAAGACCGGCAAGTTCGTCATGTACTTCCACCTCGAGTTATTCCGCCGCGGCTACTCTGCCGCCCGTGTCGGCATCGCCGTCAGTGATCGCGTCACCGGCCCCTACACCTTCCTGCGCTCCTACCGCCCCTGCGCCGGGCTCTGGCCGGAGAACATGACCGAAGAACAACGACGCGATACGCTCGTGCCCGCCGACTTCCCCAAATGGTGGACCGACGAATGGAGAAAGGCCACCAACGACGGCATGTTCACGCGCCGTGACTTCGAGGGAGGGCAGATGTCCCGCGACATGACGCTCTACGTCGACGATGACGGGAAGGCATACCACATCTACGCCTCGGAGGAGAACCTGACGCTGCACGTCGCCGAGTTGTCCGACGATTACCTCTCGCACACCGGGCGATATACCCGCGTCGCGCCCGGTGGGCACAACGAGGCCCCGGCGATCTTCAAGAAGGACGGGAAGTATTTCATGATCACCTCCGGGTGTACCGGCTGGGCACCCAACGCGGCACGACTGCACGTCGCCGACAACATTTGGGGACCCTGGACGGAATACCCGAATCCCTGCGTCGGCGAGGAGGCCAACCTGACGTTCCGCTCCCAGGGCACCTACATTCTCCCCGTCGCCGGGAAGAAGAACGCGTTTATATTCATGGCCGACCGGTGGACGCCGCGACGCCCGGTGGACGCGCGCTACATCTGGCTACCCGTGCTCTTCGAGAACGGCCTGCCCGTGCTGAAGTGGCACGATCGTTGGGACATCAACGAGATATTCCGCTAAACAGGAAGAATCCGCGCGGATTCGATATTTATTACTACTTTTGACGCCGGTAACGCGAGGGGCACACGCCATAACAACACCCCTCGCGCGTGCTCTTAACAAAATTGCTCGAGTGGTGGAATGGTAGACACGCGGGACTTAAAATCCCGTGACCATCGCGGTCGTGCGGGTTCGATTCCCGCCTCGAGTACATTTTGTTT
>JAIRKS010000068.1 GCA_031259905.1 Odoribacteraceae bacterium | reverse complement strand
CATTTAAAATTACCAATTATGAAAAAGCCAAAAGAGAGAAAACTACGAAGAAGAAAGCATTTTGCTTTTATCCGCTACTACCGGTTGCGCCACGAGGCCTACGTGGAATGGATCAAGAGTATCCTGGCGCTCATCGACGTCCCCGGCGCTGGAGCGATCGGTCTCAAGGCCGTCACCGACCTGTCGCGGGAAAAATACCAGCAACTCGTCGAACTGCTCGACTTTATCCGGGAAAGCGAGTACACCGGGCAGACCCGCGATCTGGACGCCCTGCGAGACAGCCTCAACATCCAACTTGGACAAAGCTCCGTCCACGCTGGACATTGTCACGTCAAGGCGCGTTTGCCCTGGGGGCGCGAGTGCCCGGGGAGTTCCTGGAGAGGGCGGCGACGTGTCCCGGCGAGTCGCTCCCGGTCTATCGTGTCTCGTTGCCGGGTTCGTTGCCGGGCACGCTCGCTTTCACGCGGGGGGATTCTCGCTCGCGTCGTCCGGGACGGGCGTCGCCGTGATGACGAGGGTGCGGCGCGTCTTCGACGTGATCTTGTATCGATCGTCGAGGCGGTAGCCGACGACCCAGGCGATCTCGTCGCCGGAGAGGAGGAGGAGACATTCTCGCTTTTGCCTGGCGTTAAATTTCCTGTCGACGAAGAAGTCGCTCAGTTTCTTTTTATCCAGGTTCATGCCGAGGGGGCAGAAGCGGTCGCCCTCCTGCCAGTGTCGCGCGAGGAGGGGGTACGTCAATTTGTCGAGATCGAGGCAGGCGGTGTCGTTCCCCGGCGGTATCGTGAACGCCTCGTCGACGGCGCGCTCGCGGAGGTGAAGGATGAATTGTCCCGCGCGGTGCTCCCCCTCCCCGTCGATAAAGGCGGGGGGGGAGGCCTCCCGCGTTATCCTGGAGAGCCTCCAGTAGACGCGCTCGCGCGAGAGGAGGTAATCCCCGGCGCGGAATTGCTTGCCGGGAATGGCGGTGCTACTGTCGAGGATGTCCTTGACGCGGGCGGCGTTGAAGCCGTAGGGGCGCAGGATCTCGAAGAGGAGGGTGGCGGGCGCGGGCGATGCCGCGAGGTCGCGGACGTGTATTAACAGTTCCCCTCGCTCGCTGGTGGTGACTTGCCGCTTGAGGCACTCGATCCCGTGGCGGTAGACGGTTAGCGCCTCGTTCATGACGCGGCAGGTTTCCCTCGTGACGCGCGAGAAGGCGGGGTTGATCTCCTCGAGGAGGGGGATGACGCGGTGCCGGATCTTGTTGCGGGTGTAGTCGAGCGACGCGTTGGAGGAGTCGACGCGGTAGCCGACCCGGTTGGCCTCGATGTAGGCGATGATCTCTTCCCGCGAGCGCTCGAGGAAGGGGCGCAGTACCCGCCCGTTCACGGGATGCATCCCGGCGAGTCCCCGGATGCCCGTGCCCCGGCAGAGGTTGAGCAGGAGCGTCTCCGCCTGGTCGCCGGCGTGATGCCCGAGGACGATGTAGTCCCTGTTTTTCCCGGCCCTCGTTTCCTCGAACCAGTCGCGCCGCAACTCGCGGGCGGCCATCTCGATGCTGATGCCCCGCGAGCGGGCGACGGCGCGGGTGTCGAAGTGTTTCACGACGCGCGGTATGCCGAGCGTGTCGCAGAATCGCTTGACGAACTGCTCGTCCATGTCCGACTCCTTGCCGCGGAGCGCGAAGTTGCAGTGTAACGCGAGGATGTCCGCGTTCATGTACTTGAAGGCGTGCAGCAACGCGATGGAGTCCGGCCCGCCGCTCACGGCGATGATGAAGCGGGCGCCGGGGTCGATGCCGTGACGCTGGAAGAATGTCTTTATCGTGTTGATCATGGCGCGTGTTGTTTTTGTTCCCAAATGTAGTAAAATAAGGGAGTGCCGTCGTCGTCGCCGGCTGGAAAAGATTGTGTATGTCGAAAGGCGTGAATATCTTCGCGAGTGAATCAATAAAAGAGGGATCAACATGACAGGAAACAAGGAAGTTGTCTTTATCGCGACGGGGGCTATCGAAACGCTCCCGCCGGGCGTCCGGGGGGTATCCCTGGGAGTGTACGCCGGGAGGGGCGCGGTATGTTAAGGAGGAGGAGGAAGGAATCGTCCGGCATCTTCGTGCCGTACATCCACGATTATTGTGACCGGTGGTGCGCGCGTTGCCCGTGCACGTCCCGTTGCCTGAGCCATGTTATCGAGCAACGGTTGAGTGCCCTGGAACGGGTGGCCTCCACGGGAAGGGAGAAGTACGAGATGTTGCTCTTCGCCCCGGAGGAGGAGATCATCCGCGAGATCGCGCGGGAACAGGGCGTGTCGCCGGATGCCCTCCTGGGGGAAGACCCGCTGGGGGAGCTGCGGGACGAGCTGGAGGAGACGGAGGGGAACGACGGCGACGACGAGGCGAATATCGTGCTGTGCGAGGAGGAGGTGCACGATTGTTTCTGTATCTACGAGCGGTTGATCGACGAGCAGCAGGAGAGGCTGTACGCGTTGATCGACGTGATCGAGGAGACGGGCGACCTGCAGCGGGTGAACCGGATCGAGGAGGCGCTGGCGGAGGTGAACTGGTACCTGGACCTGATGTACGCCAAGCTCAAGCGGGCTTATTACGCGGCTTCCATTCACGAAGTGTTCCCGGAAGTGCTCGAGGTGGCACGGGGGGACGCAAGGGGGTCGGCGCGAGTGGTGCTGCTCACGGTGGACGCGTCGACGAGGGCGTGGCAGGCGCTGGGGAGGGAGTTGCCGGATGCCGGCACGAAGATCGGGTGGATGCTGGCGATCCTCGAGCAGGTGCGGGAAGAGGTGACCGGGCGCTTCCCGGACGCGAGCACGTTCAAGAGACCGGGGTTCGACGACGGGGCCAGGAAAGCCCCCCGCGTGAAGGGACGACCGGCAACGGGGAGGTGGTGAGGATGCACGTACAGGAGGTATATCATGAGTTTCTTTAAAGGTATCGGCACGGGGATCGGCGCGTACGGCCGGGCGTTGTCGTTGTTGTTTAGCAGGCCATTCTGGTGGTTCATGCTTTTCCCGGTGGCGCTGTCGTGCCTTTTGTTCTGGGGCGGTCATTGTATCGTCGACGGGTGGGGCGATAACCTGTCGGGGGCGGTGGAGGCACGCGTGGCGGGGTGGACGAGCGACCTCTCGTGGCTGGGCTGGGCGAGCGCCGTTGCCGGTTTCGCGGCGCGCTGGCTGTTGCGCTTGATTTACTACTTCTCGTTCCTGTTGTGGGGGGGATACCTGGTGATGGCGGTGATGTCCCCGGTTTTCTCGTGGCTCTCGGAGCGGGTGGAGGCGCGTCTTTCCGGGCGTCGTTATCCTTTTCGCTGGCGTCGCTTCCTGTGGGAAGCGGGACGGGGGGCGTTACTTGCCACGGGGAGCATGTTGCTGCAGACGCTGGTGTTTATCCTGCTGTTCGTTTGCTCGTTTATCCCGCTCGCGGGGTTGCTGACGCCGTTCGCCGGCTTCCTTGCCTCCTCTTACTTCTACGGCTTCGCCTTCATGGATTACGCCGTGGAGCGGAAGCGGCTCACCCTGGGCGAGGGGATCGGGTTTATTCACCGGAACGCCGGGGTGGCGGTGGGAGTGGGAGGTGTTTTCACGGTGTCGTTACTTCTCCCGCTCTGGCCGTTGTTCACGTGCCCGTTCATGTCGCTGTTAGCGGTGATTGCGGCGGCAGTCGCGATAGAAGGGCGGGAATAAGCGTTTTTCGCGTTATATTCGCGTTGTATCCTGAAATCAACAAAATCAAATGAAGGTGATAAAGTTATTTTTACTGTTGTCGGGTCTCCTTGCCAGCCCGTCGCTCGTCGCGGGGGAGGAGAAGCCCGCGGTGATTTACAAGATAGATATTAAGGAGGAGATCGGCGCGTCGTCATGGCGGCTGGCGCGACGCTCCTTCACGCGGGCGCTGGAAGAGGGGGCGCGGTATATCGTGATTCACTTGAACACGTACGGGGGGACGGTGGTGCACGCCGACTCGCTGCGGAGCATGATCCTGCGTAGCCCGGTGCCGGTGTGGGTTTTCATTGATAATAATGCGGCGTCGGCGGGGGCGTTGATCTCGATCGCGTGCGACCGGATTTACATGAGCGAGGGGGCGAGCATCGGCGCGGCTACCGTCGTCAACGGGACAGGGGAAAAGCAGCCGGACAAGGTGCAGTCGTACATGCGCTCGATGATGCGCGCCACGGCGCAGGCGAAGGGGATGGACACGGTGGTGGTGAACGGGGAGAGGACGGTGTCGTGGCGACGCGACCCGGCGATCGCCGAGGCAATGGTGGACGAGGTGATCGAGGTGGAGGGCGTGTCGGAACAGGGCAAAGTGATCACCTTCACCGCACGCGAAGCGATGGAGTACGGCTTCTGTGACGGCGTCGCCGCGTCCGTCGAGGAGGTCATCCGGGCCGAGGGTGTGACAGGGTACGAATTGCGCGAGTACCGGGTGACGACGCTCGACCGCGTGATCGGTTTTCTCGTCCACCCGGTGGTGCAAGGGCTGTTGATCATGATCATCATCGGCGGGATCTATTTCGAGTTGCAGACGCCCGGCGTGGGCTTCCCGCTGGTGGCCGCGTTATCGGCGTGCGCGCTCTACTTCGCGCCGTTGTACCTGGAAGGGCTGGCGACGTATATCGAGATCATCCTTTTCGTGGCGGGAGTTATCTTGCTTTTGCTGGAGATCTTCGTGCTGCCCGGGTTCGGCATAACGGGTGTCGCCGGCGTGACGTGTATCGTGGGGTCGCTGGCGCTGGCCGGCGTGGGGACGTTCTCGTTTGACTTCGCGGGGGAGTTCGCGCGTGACCTGCTTTACTCGTTATTCTTCGTGTCGAGTTGCGCCGTGTTCTCGTTATTCTTCTCCCTGTGGTTGAGTCGAAAACTCTTCGGGGCACGCGGGTTACGGCTGGCGCTGCACGCGACAGTGCCCGTCGAGGATGGTTTCGTCGGCGTCGACATGACGGTGCAACGGGAGATCGGCAAGACCGGCACGGCCTTCACGAGCCTGCGCCCGGCGGGGAAAGTGATGGTAGACGACGAGGTGTACGACGCCGTCTCGAATACCGGCGATTTCATCGAGAAGGGTACCCGCGTCAAGGTGATCAAGTACCAGGCCGGGCAACTCTACGTGGAACACGATAACATGAATTAGCTTTTACACGAGAAGAGATATGCAGTATAAACGAATTTTATTGAAATTGAGCGGTGAATCCCTGGCGGGAGGGAGCGGGCACGGGATCGATCCCGCGTGCCTGAAGAGTTACGCGCGACAGGTGAGTGAAGTGGCCCGGATGGGAATAGAGATCGGGATCGTCATCGGGGGCGGGAACATCTTCCGGGGGCTGAACGGCGAGCGTACCGGGGTCGACCGCGTGATAGGCGATCAGATGGGCATGTTGGCCACGGTCATCAACGGCCTGGCGTTGTGCTCGGCGTTAGAGAGCGAGGGGTGTCCCTGCAAGGTCTTGACCGCCCTTCGCGTGGAACCGGTCGGCGAGTATTACACGAGAGAGAGGGCGATCGAGTACCTCCACTCGGGACATGTCGTCGTCTTCAGCGGCGGAACGGGGAATCCCCTCTTTACTACCGACACGGCCGGCAGCCTGAGGGCGATCGAGATCAACGCCGATATCCTCCTCAAGGGTACACGCGTCAACGGCATCTATACCGCCGACCCGGAGAAAGATCCATCGGCCGTCAAGTTCGAGCGAATCTCTCATGACGAGATTCATGACCGAGGGTTGAAGGTGATGGACCTGACAGCCGTCACCCTGTGCAAGGAGAACCGGATGCCTCTCGTCGTCTTCAACATGGACGTTCCAGGCAACCTGAAACGAGTCGTGACGGGAGAGAACGTCGGCACGGTGGTTTATTAACATGGAATCCCTGTTAGAAAAGATCGACTCCCCGGACGATCTGAAGCGGTTACCGGAGAAAGAATTGCCGCGCCTCTGCGAGGAGTTGCGCGACAAGATCATCGACGAGTGCGCCGAGCATCCCGGCCATTTCGGGGCAGCCCTCGGCGTTGTCGAGTTGACCGTCGCGTTGCATTACGTCTTCGACACTCCCCGCGACAACCTCGTCTGGGATGTCGGCCACCAGGCCTACGCCCACAAAATCCTCACCGGAAGAAGGGATGCCTTCCACACCAACCGCCAGTACAAGGGCATCAGCGGATTCCCACGACGCGACGAGAGCGAGTACGACTCCTTCGGCACCGGACACTCCTCTACTTCTATCTCCGCCGCCCTCGGCATGGCCGTCGCTGCCAAGATGAACAACGAGAACGAACGACTCTCCGTCGCCGTCATCGGGGACGGGGCCATGACCGGCGGCCTCGCCTTCGAGGGGTTGAATAACGCCGGAATCAACAATGCTAACCTGCTGGTCATCCTTAACGATAACAACATGGCCATCGACCCGAACGTCGGCGGGATGAACGAGTATCTCCTCGATATCGCTACCTCCAGGACTTACAACAAGATCAAGGAAGATGTCTGGCATCTCCTCGGGAAGGTCAACAAGATCAGTCCCGGCGCACGCGCCTTCATCCAAAAGATAGATAACAGCGTCAAATCGCTCGTGATGAAACAAGGTAATCTCTTCGAGGCTCTCGGACTAAGATATTTTGGACCCGTTGACGGACACGACGTGAACCATCTCGTCAAGGTTCTCCGCGACCTGAAGGCAATCAAGGGGCCGAAGCTCCTGCACTGCCTTACCGTCAAGGGGCGCGGCTTCAAGCAGGCCGAAATCGACCAGACCGCCTGGCACGCGCCGGGCAAGTTCAACAAGGATACCGGCGAGATCATCACTACCCCTCGCTCAAATACCCCCCCACGCTACCAGGATGTCTTCGGGCACACGCTCCTCGACCTGGCGCGTGCCAACCCCCGGATCGTCGGGATCACGCCGGCCATGCCCACCGGCTGCTCTATGAACATCATGATGCGGGAGATGCCCGACCGTTGTTTCGATGTCGGTATCGCCGAGCAACACGCCGTCACCTTCTCCGCCGGCCTGGCCGCGAGCGGCTACATCCCGTTCTGCAATATCTACTCCTCGTTCATGCAGAGGGCCTACGACCAGGTCATTCACGACGTCGCCCTGCAACGCCTCCAGGTTGTCTTCTGTCTTGATCGCGGCGGCCTCACGGGAGCGGACGGGGCCACGCATCACGGTGTATTCGACCTCGCTTACCTCCGCAACGTGCCAAACATGACCGTGGCCGCCCCCCTTGACGAGAGCGAGTTGCAGAACATGATGTACACCGCACAGCTCCCCGGCAAAGGCCCTTTCTCGATACGTTACCCAAGAGGGAACGGCACGACGGCCAAGTGGAAAACCCCGTTCGCCGAACTTGAGGTAGGAAAAGGACGACTTCTCGTCGAGGGTGAGGGAATCGCCGTCTTGTCCATCGGCACGATCGGCAACGAGGCCATGAAAGCCCTCAAGGAATGCCCCCCTGGAAGCGTCGCCCTTTATGACGCGCGCTTCCTGAAGCCGCTCGACGAAGAGTTATTACACGACATCTTCCGGCATTTCCGCGTCGTCGTCACTGTCGAGGAGGGCACGATCATCGGTGGACTGGGGAGTGCCGTCGCCGAGTTTGCTGTCGATCACGGGTACACCGCCCGGGTCGTTCGCCTCGGGATTCCCGATCGCTTCGTGGAGCACGGCACGCGCAGTCAATTGCTGCACGAGTGTGGACTGGACGCTGAATCTATCTATCACCGGTTGCGAGACTTGTAAACCGGTATCCTACTTTATCAAGGAGTGGCGAGCCGGTGAAATCACGAGTGGATAAAACACGAAAAGGCCTCGCCGGCACGAGAAACCGTCGCCGTGCGGCGAGAAGTTTTCACACCGATGCGACGGTTTGTCGCGCGAGCGCAACCCGGATCGAACGAACGTATTAACAAGGAGAACATGGAACGACGTATCAAGAAACATTTTCAAGTGACCGGCATGGGCTGCGCGGGATGTGCCGTCACTGTCGAGCGCATCTTGCGTGCGCGTGCCGGTGTGCTGGATGTGCGGGTGAACTTCGCGGACGCGACGGCACTCGTCGTGTTTGACCCGCGAAGTGAGACCGTCATGGGCTTAAAGCAAGCGGTAGAGAGCGCCGGGTATAGCCTGTCGGCGCTCGACGACGCGTTGCCGGGAGAGGAAGAGCGAGTGCAACAACGAGAATATCGACGGTCACGGCGCAATGCGATGATGGCGATTTTATTGGCCGCACCCGTGCTGGTGATCGGGATGTTCTTCCCCGGGTGGGAAGCCGGACGATGGATGATGATACTTCTCACGCTCCCGGTGTTCCTTGTCCCCGGTCGCGGCATCTTCACGCGAGCGGCGCTCCGACTACGTCACGGACGAGCGGACATGGACGTCCTCGTGGCAACGAGCGCAGGGATAGCTTTCCTTGCCAGCCTCTTCCTCACGATATGGCCGGGGTACCTGCATCATGCCGCAACCGGTGCTCACCTCTATCACGAGGCGGCGGCGGTAGTGATCGCTCTCGTCCTGCTGGGGCGATACCTTGAAGTGCGGGCGCGTGCCGGCGCCGCGTCGGCCATCAAGCACCTGATCGAGATGCAGCCGCAGACGGCCATCAGGATCGCTCCCGACGGCGAGGAGACAGAAATCCCGGCGAGAGAGGTACACGCGGGTGACGTGCTCGTCGTGAAGCCGGGTGCCCGCGTGCCGGCGGACGGTGCGGTAACATGGGGCAACTCCTTCGTCGACGAGAGCATGATCACCGGCGAGCCATTGCCGGCCGAGAAGGTCGAGGGCAACACTGTCTACGCGGGAAGCCTCAACGGACGGGGCAACTTTCACCTGAGGGTGGAAAAGGAAGAGCACGACACGTTATTGTCGCGAGTCATCCGACTGACGCGGGAGGCACAAGGTAGCAAAGTACCGGTGCAACGCCTGGCAGATCGCGTGGCGAGTATCTTCGTTCCGATCGTGGCGTGTGTCTCCGTACTCACCTTCGTCACGTGGATCATCGCGGGAGGTGCGGAGGTATTCCCGTTAGCCTTGCTATCGTCGATCACGGTACTGGTGATCGCCTGTCCCTGCGCGCTGGGGCTGGCCACACCAATGGCGATCGTCGCAGGGATCGGGAAGGGGGCGTTACGGCATATCCTGTTCAAGGACGCGTCCTGCCTGGAACGATTGAGTCGCGTGGACGCCATCGTGTTGGACAAGACCGGCACGGTCACGACGGGGCAACCGGTGGTAACGGCGATCGAGTGGTTGGCGGGCGAGGAGCGGGCGATGATCCTCTCGGCCCTCGAACGACAATCGGGGCACCCGCTGGCGAACGCCGTCACGCGAGCGTTGGAGGGAAAGGGGATGGTCCACGGGGGAGAGATCACGCGCTTCGAGGAGATTCCCGGACGAGGCATCACCGGAACGGTCGCGGGAGAGGAGTACGTCGTGGGCAACGAGCGGCTACTCGCCGACCGGGGGATCGCGCTGCCAAGTGAGGCTCTTGCGATGAGAGAAGCGAGCGAGGCACGGGGAGAGACGGTGCTATTCTTCGCCTTGGCGTTTCCCGTGACCGGAGGGCAGTTGCTTGCCGTGATCGCGGTGGCGGACGAGATCCGGGAGAGTGCAGAGCCGGTCGTACGGCGACTGCAGAAGCGAGGACTTAACGTGTACCTGCTGACGGGCGATAACGAACGAGCCGCCGCCGCCGTCGCACGACGCCTGGGGATCGAGCATTTCGCGGCTGGAGTCTTACCTCCCGGCAAGGAACGTTTCATTCGTGAGTTACAGCAACCGGGGCGCATCGTGGCGATGGTCGGCGATGGCGTTAACGACGCCGGGGCGTTGGCCCGTGCGGACGTGGGGATCGCAATGGGAAAGGGCGCTGGTGTCGCTATCGAAACGGCGGGCGTGACCCTCCTGACGCCCGACCTGCACGCGCTGGACACGGCCTTCACGCTCTCCCGCCAGACGCTCACCACCATCCGACAGAACCTGTTCTGGGCTTTCATCTATAACGTGATCGCTATCCCCGTGGCGGCGGGTGTACTTTACCCGTTGAACGGTCTCCTGCTCGACCCGGCGATTGCAGCGGCAGCGATGACGTTTAGCTCCCTCTCTGTAGTATTAAACTCGCTACGCCTCAAGTGGCAGGCAATATAAACGATGAACATGGAATTACAAAAACGGTACGAGGGCGTGATCGCTTGGTTCAAGGAGAACATGCCGGCGGCGGCATCCGAATTGCGTTACGACACGCCGTTCGGACTACTCGTGGCGGTAGTCTTATCGGCGCAGTGCACGGACAAGCGCGTGAATCAGGTGACACCTCCCCTGCTGGCCCGTTTCCCGGACGCGGCGGCGATGGCACTCGCCGGAGAGGAGAAGATCCTCGACTACATCAAGTCGGTCTCCTACCCGAACAGCAAGGCGCATCATCTCTCCGGCCTGTCGCGGAAACTTGTCGCTGACTTTGGCGGCGAGGTACCCCGGGAAATGGATCAACTACAATCACTCCCCGGCGTCGGCCGAAAGACGGCCAACGTGATGCGAGCGGTAGCGTTTGGCGAGGCGGCCATGCCGGTGGACACGCATGTCTTCCGGGTGGCGAATCGCATCGGGCTAACGAGCAATGCGACAACACCACTGGAGGTAGAGCGACAACTTGTCGCACATATCCCGCGGGAGTTGTTATCAATAGCGCACCATTGGTTGATCCTGCACGGGCGTTACGTCTGCACGGCTCGTTCTCCCCGATGCGGCGAGTGCGGCATCTCCCCGTGGTGTCTTCACGCCTCACGTGCGGATCAGTGCAAACGCGCCTTGACGTGACAATGTCCACCGTGGACAGAGCAATGTCCACGCTGGACAAAGCAATGTCCACGGTGGACAAAGCAATGTCCACGATGGACAGAGCAATGTCCACGATGGACAGAGCAATGTCCACCGTGGACAGAGCAATGTCCACGGTGGACAGAGCAATGTCCACGATGGACAAAGCAATGTCCACGCTGGACAAAGCAATGTCCACCGTGGACAGAGCAATGTCCACCGTGGACAGAGCAATGTCCAGCGTGGACAGAGCAATGTCGGCAGCCGACAGAGCAATGTCGGCCGCCGACAAAGCAATGCCGACAGTCAATCGCGTGGCGGCGGATACCGGTTATTTCCTGAAAAAACCCGACAACATGAAGGCGCGTTTGCCCTGACGTGCGGATCTTTTAAATCCACGTCAGCATAAAGTGAGCGTTAAATTCCAAACAATTAATATTACATTCGCGGACGTGAAATCAAATGTAACAACACGTTCGAACGAACGAAGGTATCGCGATCATGCAGCTTTCTCTCGGGCAATCTTCGGCGAGAGAGTGCAGAAACTCTCCATCGACGGGGGATTTTCGTGCCCGAACCGCGACGGGACAATAGGGACGGGCGGATGCTCCTTTTGTAATAATCACGCTTTTGTCCCGGAATACTGTCGGCGAGAGAGCGGGATCACGCGACAGATCGAGGAGGGAATACGCTTCTTTGAACGAAAGTATAGCGGGCAAAAATACCTGGCTTATTTCCAAGCTTATTCCGGGACACACGCCCCGCTGGAAGTGCTCCGGGAACGGTACGAGGAAGCACTGGCACACCCTCGCGTGATAGGAATCGTTATTGCAACGCGTCCTGACACGGTGACGTGCGAGACACTGGATTACCTCGGTACGCTGGCTCGCGAACGGTACGTGTGCATTGAGTTCGGGGTCGAGTCGACACGCGACGACGTTTTGGCGCGCATCAACCGCGGGCACGGGGTGGCCGAGGCGGAAATAGCTTGCCGGGAAAGCGCACGACGGGGCATCTTCACAGGTGCGCACCTGATACTCGGCCTACCGGGAGAAAGCCGACGGGAGATGGTGGAAGGCGCCGTGCAAGTGAGCCGGTGGCCCGTGCATCTACTGAAATTGCACCAGTTGCAGGTCGTCGAGGGGACACGGATGGCCGAAGAGTACCGGGCACGACCGGGAGATTTCCCTCTTCACGCGTTAGACGAGTACCTCGATCTCGTGGTCGATATCGTCGAACATATCCGCCCCGACCTGTACTTGGAGCGATTCGTGAACCAAACGCCAGCGGAACTCTTGATCGCACCGCGGTGGGGCGTGAAAAACTTCGAGTTCGCGATGATGCTGGAGAGACGATTGAAGGAACGGGGAACGTGGCAAGGGAAGTATTATGAAGATAAATGAACATGATCGGACAAGAAATAGTCTATAAGACGCTGGATGCACTGGGAATCCCGTTCGATTACCTCGAACACCCGGAAGCGCCTACCGTGGAGATCGCCAAGAGGTACTGGAAAGACCTGGATAGCACACATTGCAAAAACCTTTTTTTCAGGAATCACAAGGGGAATCGTCATTATCTTGTCGTCTTCGATTGCGA
>JAIRKS010000193.1 GCA_031259905.1 Odoribacteraceae bacterium | reverse complement strand
GTCAACCTCACGACACGTGTCCATTTCGAACGCAAATGGAAGGATCTCGTCGACGAGAACACGCCCGTGCCCACACCCCTCGACCCGTCGCGTCCCGTGAGAATCGGGCTTTACGAGGGAGCGGGATACGTAGCGAAGGGCGTATACCGGCCGCGGCAGGATTGCCTGATGCGGACACTGCAAGGGGATGAGTTCTGCCCCGTCTGCACGCGGGAGATCATCAAGCAGATCCATTTCTACGCGGAATGAAAGACTCCCTCGACTTTAGCGTCATCACGATTGGCCCGCTTGCCTCCCGCGCGGAGTTGCGGCAGGCGGCGGCGAACGCGGACACTCCATACGTGTTCCTTCGCGCGGCGAACACGCGGGTACTTCCCGGTACGCTCGACGCGGAACGCTTCGCGCGGGTGGCCGAGGCGACGGGGGCAGTCATGCTCTATTCCGACTACTGGGAGGAGCGGGAGGGAGAACTCTTCTCGCGCCCGACAATCGAGTACCAGCCCGGTAGTCTCCGTGATGACTTCGACTTCGGGCCGTTACTGTTCGTTCACGCGGAAAGCCTCCGGAAAGTTGCCGGGGAGATGTCGCGGGACTACCGGTACGCCGCGCTCTACGACGCCCGGCTGCGCCTCTCGCGGGAAGGAGCGATCTTTCGCGTGCCGGAAGCACTCTATACCGTGACGGGAACACCCCGGCACGCCGGGCAATTCGCGTACGTCGACCCGGGGAACAGGGCCGTGCAGGAGGAGATGGAGATGGCCTGCACGCGACACCTCGAACATATCGACGCGCTGTTGCTGCCCCCGTTCGCGAGGGTTGACCTTGACGAGCCGTTCGCGGTGGAGGCGTCGGTCGTGATCCCGGTGCTGAACCGGGAGAATACCATCGGCGACGCCATCCGGTCGGCACTGGAGCAACAGCCGCCGTTCCCGTTTAACGTGCTGGTGGTTGATAATTACTCTGACGATCGCACGACGGCCATCGTGAAAGCATGGAGCGAGAGGGATACGCGGGTCGTGCATCTCGTCCCGGGACGACGGGGAGCGGGTATCGGCGGGTGCTGGATGCACGCTGCCCGGCATCCCGCCTGCGGGAAGTTCGCCGTGCAGCTCGATAGCGACGACCTGTACGCGCGACCGGTGGAGCTGGAAACGATCGTCAAGACGTTCTACCGGGAACGTTGCGCCGCGGTCGTCGGGAGTTATTGCCTGAAGACGTTCGACCTGGAAGATCTCCCGCCCGGTGTTATCGATCACCGGGAATGGACTCCCGTTAACGGCCCAAATAACGCCCTCCGCGTGAATGGCCTCGGGGCGCCGCGGGCGTTTTACACGCCGGTACTTCGCGCGGTGGGGATGCCCGACGCGAGTTACGGGGAGGATTACGCCGTGATGCTGGCGATCGCGAGAGAGTATCACGTCGGGAGGATCTTCGAGGTGCAATACTTCTGTCGTCGGTGGGAGGGAAACTCGGACGCGGTGTCGAGCGTCGAACGGGTGAACGCGCGCGATTTCTACAAGGATAAACTACGGACGATCGAGCTGTCGGCGCGACAACGGCTGGTAGCGGAAAGGAGGCTGTCCGGCGAGCAACTGGAACTCTTCCACCGGCAGCAGCTCGATGCCTGGGAAGAGGCAGCGGCGAGATTCAGGGAGGTCGAACACGCGCGATACAAGAGCATTCCCCTCGCGGGGCACGAGCTGCGCGTGCAGTATAACCCCGCCCGCGCGATCTCCACTACCGCGAACCCGGCGGACACGGGACGACCTTGCCCGCTGTGCCCGGCGAACAGGCCGGGGGAGCAACGCCGCGCGCGGTACAACGCCGCGTTTGACATCCTCGTTAACCCGTATCCCGTCTTCGAGCGACATTTTACCGTGGCGACGAGGGAACACGTCCCGCAATGCATTCATGGTCGGCTGGACGACCTGCTCTCCCTCGCCCTGGACTTTCCTGCTTACACCGTCCTTTACAATGGCGCGGGGTGCGGTGCGTCGACGCCGGGTCATCTGCACCTGCAGTTGATCCCGCGACACCGCCTCCCGCTGGAGGAGGACGTTGCCCGCCACGGGGAGGCGGCGCCCGTCTTCTCGCTCGACGCGCGTGTCGAACGATACTCGCGCGCGATACTCGTTGTCCGCGGGAAGAGGCCCGGCGAGACGCGGGAACGGCTGGATGGCGTGATCACCGGCATCGAGGAGGCGCGCCTCATGTACAACCTCATCGCCTGGCACGAGGACGGGGAGTGGATCGTCGCCGTGGCGCCCCGTCGCGCGCACCGTCCGGCGGAATATTTCCTTGACGGGGAGGATCGTGTTCTTTTCAGCCCCGGGTGCATCGAGATGGGAGGCGTCATCGTGGCCTCCCGCGCGACAGACTTCGATCGTTACGACGCTCCCCTCCTGCGCGGCCTCTTCGATCAAGTGACGGCACGCGTGCGGGTAGACGCCCGGTATCAAATACACGTGAATCATGAACGAGAATAAGATCAGCGTGGGCATCCTCCCGGGCCGGGAGATCCGCTTTCGGCTGAACGGCTCGTTTCGCCACGGGGAGAGAGCGTACGACGGGGAATACTCCGTCACGAGTGACGCCGGGACACTCCTCCTCCGGCAAGGGGAGGCGGTCGAGCGATTACCCGACGACTTCCTCCTGGAACCGGGGACAGAGACGGACACGTTCGACCTCGCCGGGGTGGTGATCGGCACTCGTTTCCACTGGGAACGGGCGGAAGAGCAGCGGTTTCGCGGCGCGCTCTCCTTCGTTCGCGAGGGAGAGGAGATCGTCGCCGTGAACATCCTCTCGCTGGAGGATTACCTGACGAGCGTGATCTCCTCCGAGATGAACGCGAACGCCCCGCCGGAATTCCTGAAGGCACACGCCGTCATCTCGCGCGGGTGGCTGCTGGCCCAAAGGGAAAAGAAGACGGGTGACGAAGGGCAACAGGCGGGGAACGAGGGGGAACTTGTCCGCTGGTTTGACTGTCGTCAACATTCTCTTTACGATGTCTGCGCCGACGATCACTGCCAGCGATACCAGGGCGTCGGGAGGGAGAACGCGGCGGCCGCGCAGGCCACGCGCGACACCCGCGGGGAAGTACTCCTGTACGACGGCAAGGTGTGCGATACCCGCTTCTCGAAGTGCTGCGGCGGTGTCACCGAACGTTTCGATACCGCCTGGGAAGATCGCTTTCATCCTTACCTCGTCAAGGTAGACGACCGTTCCGACGGCGTTCCCTCCCCCGACTTGCGCGTCGAGGAGAACGCCAGGGCGTGGATTCTTTCGACGCCGGCGGTAGACTGTAACGCCGGCGGGGAGGTACTCGCCGGGGTGCTGAACGATTACGACAGGGAGACGCGCGACTTCTTCCGCTGGACAGTCACTTACCCCGCCGGGGAGCTTTCGGCCCTCGTGGAGTCGCGCCTGCACGCGGGCCTTGGCGACTTGCTCGACCTGCAGCCGGTCGAGCGCGGGGTATCCGGCCGTATTGTCCGTCTCCGACTCGTCGGCACGCGCGGTAGCCTCGTCATCGGGAAAGAGTTACTCATCCGGCGGGCGCTCTCCCGCTCCCACCTGTACAGCTCGGCTTTCGTCGTGACGGTTGACCGGGACAAGACCGGTCATCCCTCCCGCTTCATCCTCCGCGGCGCCGGCTGGGGACACGGCGTCGGCCTCTGCCAGATCGGCGCGGCGGTAATGAGCGCCAGGGGGTACTCCTACCGGGAGATTCTCTCCCGGTACTTTCCCGGTACGCGCCTGACCACTATCTACTGAACGCGCCTGACGACAATGAAACCCTGGTCGTGGATTCCCTCGCTGTACTTCGCTCAAGGCTTGCCGAACGCCATCGTCGTCACGCTCTCGGTCGTCCTGTACAAGCGCCTCGGCCTGTCGAACGCCGAGATCGCCTTCTACACCGGTTGGCTTCACCTGCCGTGGGTGATCAAGCCGCTATGGAGTCCCGTCGTGGAGATGCTCGGCACGAAGCGGCGCTGGATTGTCGTCGCTCAATTCCTGACGGGCGCGGCGCTCGCCGGTGTTGCTCTCTCGATTCCCGCGTCGGGCGCGGTGCGTTACACGCTGGTCTTCCTTTGGCTGGTCGCCTTCAGCTCGGCCACGCACGACATTGCCGCCGACGGGTTCTACATGCTGGGGCTTGACGAGCGCCGACAGGCGTTCTTCGTCGGGTGGCGCAACACGTTCTACCGCGTGGCCATGCTCGCGGGCCAGGGAGGGGCTGTCGTGCTGGCCGGTTTCCTCGAGGATCGCTACACGCGGTCGTCCGCCGGCGGGGGAATCCATGCGGCCTGGTCCGTTACCTTTCTCCTGCTGGCTGCCCTTCTCCTTCTCTTGGCGTTATACCACGCGTTCTTCCTTCCCCGTCCCCGTCGCGACGTCCCGCCGGTCGCCGGGGAAAGGCGGGGATTTCTGGAGACGTTCATCTCGTTTTTCCGCTCGCCGGGGATACTCCCTGCCCTGGCGTTTCTCCTTCTCTTTCGTTTTTCCGAGGCGCAGTTGTCGAAGATCGCCCCCCCGTTCCTGCTGGATGATCTCTCGCGGGGGGGACTCGGGATGACCACCGCCGGGTACGGTTTGGCGTACGGGACGGTGGGATTGCTCGCGTTGACCACCGGCGGGATCACCGGCGGCGTGCTCCTCTCCCGCCTGGGTTTTCGCCGCTGCATCTGGTGGATGACGCTCGCGATGAACCTCCCGAATCTCGTTTACGTGTACCTTTCCCTGTCGCGTCCCGCGGAGACGTGGTTGATCTCCTCTTGCGTGGCGGTCGAGCAGTTCGGTTACGGTTTTGGTTTCACGGCTTACACCCTGTTCATGATCTTGTTCAGCGACGGCCCGGGGAGGACGGCCCGCTATGCCCTCTGCACCGGGTTCATGGCGCTGGGACTGATGCTACCCGGTATGTTTTCCGGCTGGGTACAGGAGGCGACCGGTTACCCGGTATTTTTTCTCTGGATCATGCTCTGCACGATTCCCTGTTTCATCGTCGCGCGGGCAGTGCGACGGTTCGCTGACTGCCGGGGTTAGGCGTGGGCGTGCACGCGGGAAAATTCCCGTATCTTTGTCCGGTATTAACACCAGGAACATGAAAATAGTCAGGTTTTTTCTTGCCATCGGGATGGCATGGGCCATTCTCCGGATGATCGATTACCGGGAGAACGGCTACACGGGAGTGCTCGAGTGGACGGGCTGGGGGACTTTCGCGTGGTGCGTGCTCCTCCTGCTCGGGATCAAGCTGGTGCTGTACTTGCTCGCCGCGCGGCGACGAAGGAAGGGAGAGCGCTAACCGAGGCACCTCTTTTGTGAGTCAACTTTTTTTAGGGTAAAAGCCATTCGCGTGCACGCGAAGCGTCGCCGCGAACTCGCGGCAAGCCTTCGCGTGCACGCGAAGCGTCGCCGCGAGTTCGCGGCAAGCCTTCGCGTGTGCGCGAAGCGTCGCCGCGAGTTCGCGGCAAGCCTTCGCGTGTGCGCGAAACGTCGCCGCGAGTTCGCGGCAAGCCTTCGCGTGTGCGCGAAAAGTCGTCGCGATTTCGTGGAAACGGAGAAAAAACGTGCCCCGTGTATTACACCCGCGGGGGGGTATCGTGTTTTTATATCATGAAAGACGAGAAGAACATGTTTAAAGAAGGATCTATCGAAACTTTACTGGCTCGCTACCTCCGCGGGGAGCTGGACGAGGCAGGCAACAAGGCACTGGAACGGTGGCGCGGGGCCTCCCCGCGAAACGAGGCGCTCTTCCGCCGGGTGACCTCGATGGAACACGTCGGGGAGTCCATCCGCCGCTTCGTCTACCCGGAAGAGGAGGAGCGGCAGGCATGGCAGGCGCTCCGCCGGCGAATCGACAGGAAGAAGGCAACCCGTCGCGTGGCGATACGCGCGGCGGCCGTCGCGCTGTTCCTCGCGACGGCGGGCGTGATATACCACTTTTCCTCGCGTCACGCGGTCGTTTCTCCCGCGGGAGTGCCCCTCGCGGTCGCTTCCCCCACGCTGCTCCTGCCGGACGGCTCGTTGGTCGACCTGGGGGACAAGTCCGCGTTGAACGCTCTCGCGTCCGCCCGTCCCGGCATGGAGACGAGCGACACGTCGTTATCCTACCCCCGCCAGGCGGGCGGCGACGGCGGGCTGCACCTCCTCCGGGTGCCCCGCGGCGGGGAGTACGTGCTGACGCTCCCCGATCAAACGATCGTCTACCTGAACGCCGGGACGGAGCTGGGCTATCCCGCCGCGTTCCCCGGCGAGCGCCGCGAGGTGTACCTGAAGGGAGAGGCTTACTTTAACGTGAGCAAGGACGAACGGCGGCCTTTCACGGTACATGCCGGGCCGGCCCGGGTGGAGGTGACGGGCACCACGTTCGGCGTCCGCGCGCGAGAGGACGAGCCGGTCATCCAGGCCGTGCTCGAGAGCGGGGCGATCAACCTGCGCGTCGGCGACCGCGTGATCTCCCTCGTCCCGAACACGCGAGGCGTGTACGACAAGCAGGCGGGGACGCTGGAGACGCTGCCGGCAATCCCGTCGTATTTCCTGGGCTGGAAGGAAGGACGGCTGGTGTACGACAACGTCCCGCTGGAAACGATCCTGAGGGACGTGTGCCGCTGGTATCCCTTCGACGTGGTCTTCAAGCGCGACGAGACGCGCGCGCTGCCCTTCTCGCTCAACATGAAGCGGCACGGGAGCGTCGTCGAGGTACTGCACCTCCTGGAAGCCACGGGAAAGATCCGCTTCGAGTACGACGATAACACGATCACTATCCTGTGATCGCCCCCCTCCATTAGAAGTGAAAAGCTGCCGCGGGCAACGAACCCGGGCAGCTCACACGATAACACCCGGTAGCACGGGTGATCATGTCAAATTAAAACAAGCAAAATTATGCAGAAAAAACGAATTATTCCGTGGAAGAGGAGATTTCTATTCCTCTTCCTGGCGATCCTGGTCACGGGACTTCCCCGGGAAGCCCTCGCGCAGCAGGAGGAGAGGTTAAGCCTGAGCTTGCGAAACGCCTCACTCAAGGAAATCATCAACGAGATCAAGCGAATCTCGGCCCACGACTTCGTGTACAGCGATCCTGACTTGGCCGGCGTCGAGAGACGAGACGTGAACTTCCGGGAGGCAACGATCGACGAAATCCTCGCCGATTGTCTCCGCGACACGGGCCTGACTTATTCCGTGAACAACCAAACGATCGTCATCCGTAAAGAAAACCGCCCGCGGGCCACCGGCAAGAGAACCATCTCCGGCGTGGTCACGGACGCGGAGGGACTCCCGCTGTCCGGCGTGACCGTCCGGCTCGTCGGGACGAACCAGGGCGTGGCCACCGACGTGGCAGGGAAGTACTCGCTCGTCGTGCCGGATGACGGGAAGAACGTGCTTCGCTTCTCGTTTATCGGCACGGTCGCGCAAGAAATCACCGTGGGAGACCGGGACGCCATCAACGTCCGGCTGGAAGAGGAGAACACGGCCATCAACGAGGTCGTCGTCACCGCCTATTTCGAACGCTCGAAGAACTCCTTCACGGGAGCATTCACCTCCGTGAAACGGGAAGAGTTGCGCGCGTTCGGGAACGCGAACTTGCTGTCGGCCCTCCAGATGATCGACCCGTCGTTCAAGATACGCGAGGACAACGACCGCGGCTCCGACCCGAATACCCTCCCCGACTTCTTCGTCCGCGGCGAGAGCAGTTTCATGGGGAACAGCAACATCCCGACCTTTATCGTGGACGGGTACGAGGTCTCGTTGCAGCAAGTCTTCGACATGGACCTGGACCGGATCGAGAGCCTGAACATCTTGAAAGACGCCTCCGCCACGATACACTACGGCTCGCGCGCAGCAAGCGGCGTCGTGGTCATCGAGACGCGTCGCCCGGCGAGCGGGGATTTCTCCATCTCTTACGCTAACCGTACCAGCCTGTCCGCTGCCGACCTGTCGGGGTATGACCTGCTGGACGCCCGCGAGAAGTTAGACTACGAGATCGCGGCCGGTCTGTTCTCGTCGACCAGCCCCGCGGAGCAACACGTGCGGGATCAACAGCTCGAATACTACAAGGCCAACATCGCCAGGGGGGTGAACACCGATTGGCTCGCCCAGCCCACGCGCAATGCCCTCTCGCACTCCCACTCCATTTACGCGGAAGGGGGAACGGGAGCCGTGGTCTACGGTTTGAACGTTAACTACGGGAAAAATGGCGGCGTCATCAAGAAGTCCTTCCGCGAGAACCTCGGACTCTCCTTTGATCTCACCTACCGGGTACGGGGCAAATTGAGCATCCGCGAGAGCTTCTCCTACGGGGTGACGAACGTGAAGAACTCCCCCTACGGCTCCTTCTCGGACTACGCCAAGGCCAACCCGTACAACGCCCCGCGCGACGAGAACGGGAAGCTGATCGCCACTTACCCCGTGCACCGCTCCGCGCCGAACGCGAAAGCATCGCAGTACAGCAACCCGCTCTACAACGCGAGCCTCCCGTACAAGGATCAAGAGCAAATCACGAGCATCGTGAATAATCTCAGCGTGGACTACTTCATCACCCCGGAGCTTCGTTACAAGGGAGCGCTGGCGATGACGAAGACGATCGGTGACAAGGACAAGTACATCTCCCCGGAGCACACGTTATTCGTCGACAAGGAAGACCCTCTCCAGAGGGGAAGCTATACCGTCACGAACACGCGCGGGTTCTCGTACAACGTGAACAGCACCCTGACCTACTCGCTCGGGATCGGGAAGCACCTCCTCTATAGCGGTATCGGCGTGAACATCATGCAAAACAGGAGCAGCGAGCGCTCGCTCGCCGGTAGCGGATTCCTCGACGAACGTTTCGACGAGATCTGGTTCGCCACGAGCTACCCGGAAGGCAGTAGTCCCAACGGGGTGGAAGGAACTGACCGGATCATCGGGTGGCTGGGGAATATCAACTACTCCCACGATAACCGCTACTTCGTTGACCTCTCCGGACGCGTCGACGGGTCGTCGAAATACGGGAAGGAACGACGCTTCTCCCCGCTCTGGTCTGCCGGCATCGGCTGGAACGTCAACAACGAAACGTTCATGCAGGGAAAGTTCTTCGAGCGGTTGACCCTGCGAGCATCCATCGGCGTCACCGGCAATCAGCAGTTTGATCCCTACATGGCCAAGACGATGTTGAAGTATAGCTCGTCGAACTTCTACTACCGCGCCACCGGGGCCGTCTTCGTCGGGTACGGGAACAAGTTCCTGGAGTGGCAACAAAGCATGAAGAGAAACATCGGCGTGGACATCGAGGCGTTAAAACGCCGGCTGACCTTCCGCTTCGATTATTACAACGAGCGCACGGACCAGCTGTTGCTTCCCGTCAGCGTTCCCCCTTCCCTCGGTTTTGTTACCTACACGGAGAACTTCGGGGAGCAGAGTAACCGGGGATTCGAGTTCGACCTCAGCGCCGTCATCATCCGGCAGCCCACGTTGGACTGGGCCGTGAACGTCAGCGGTACGCGCAACAAGAACCGCGTGGAGAAGATCAGTAACGTGCTCGCGGCCCTCAACACCGAGAGTCACGTCAACGCTGACGCCGCCGCCTTACAGCGTCCCATCTCCATGTACGAGGAGGGGGAGTCCCGCACGGCGATCAAGGTCGTTCGTTCCCTCGGTATCAACCCCGCCTCCGGGAAAGAACTCTTCCTCACCCGTTCAAACGCGATCACCGAGGAATGGGATTATCGCGATAAGGTCATCGCCGGGGACACTGAACCCTCGCTGGAAGGGAATATCGCTACCAACCTGGTATGGCGACAATTCTCGCTGAATATCCTAACGCGTTACGCCTTCGGCGGACAGGTCTACAACACCACCCTTTCCGAACGCGTCGAGGGCGCTTCCCCGTTTACCAACGCCGACGCCCGCGTGCTGAAAGAACGGTGGCGGAAGCCGGGTGACGTCTCCTTCTACAAGGACATTGCCGACAGGAGCGTCTCCTACGCGACGAGCCGCTTCGTGCAGGACAACAATTACCTGGAGTTAAGTAATATCTCCCTTTCCTACCGTTTCTCCCCGGCATTCCTCGAGCAGTGGGGTATTTCCAGCGCTCGCGCGGGCCTGAACACCTCGAATCTCTTCTACCTGTCGACCGTGAAACGGGAGCGGGGGATTGATTATCCCTTCGCCCGACAATTTACCTTCTCTCTTAATCTTAATTTCTGACACGCCATGAAAAAAATATATTACATGCTCGCGTTCCTTTTCCCCCTCGCGTCGTGCAACGACTGGTTAGACGTCGTCCCGCTCGGGGAAGTAGACGAGGACAAGATGTTTGAAGACGAGCGAGGCTTCCACGAGACACTCGCGGGAAGTTATAGCCTGTTGACATCGCCCGCCACCTACGGCATGGAACTCACCGCGGGATTCCCCGACGAGATCGTGAGGTACTGGGACGAACGAAGCGAGTTTTTTAACTTCAAGTACGATGACGCGAACGTCGTCGGACGTCTTTCCAGCACGTGGAGCAAGATGTACGAGACCATCGCCAACCTCAACCTGTTACTCGGTCATGCCGGGAAATGGACGCCCGAAACCCTGCCGCATTATAACCTGATCGTCGGCGAGGCAAAGGGGTTACGCGCCTACCTTCACCTTGATCTCCTTCGTATCTTCGGCCCCGTGCTGCCGGACGG
>JAIRKS010000153.1 GCA_031259905.1 Odoribacteraceae bacterium | reverse complement strand
GATTTGCCCTCTCTTGCTCAGGTAGACGATGGGCGTGACGGTGATCTCTCCCTGTGCCGAGAGGAAGGCGCGGATTTCCGTTTTTTCTTGCTCGATGATGTCGAGCAGGGTCTTTTCCTGTTCCTCGCCGGAGCACGCGGGGAGGAGTAGCGCGGTGCAGGCGGCGATGAGGATGGCGATGGTTGTTTTCATCTTTTTCTTTTTAGTTGTCCGGGGGTACTCTTGTCCGCGCTCCTGCTTTCCGGGACGCGGGGCGACGGGGGGCGGTCTCGCGGGGTGTCGCCTTGATCGCTTTACCGGTTACATCCTCTCCGGCATTTCTATGCCCAGCATCCCGGCGGCGTTGCGGATGGTCACGCCACACTGCATGGCCAGCAGGAGGCGGGTGTTCCGCGTCGTCTCGTCGGTCTCCTTGAGGATGGGGTAGTCGTGGTAGAACTGGTTGAATTCCTTCGCCAGCTCGTATATGTAGTTCGCCAGGAGGGCGGGGCTGTAGCTCTCTCCCGCCTCGGCGACTACCGACGGGAGACGGGCGATGAGCTTCACGAGGCTTTGCTCCTTGCCCGATAGCGGGGAGAGGGGGTCTGCCGGCAGCGCCGTGATCCCTGCCTCTTTGGCCTTGCGCTCTATCGAGCGGATGCGCGTGTAGGTGTACTGGATGAACGGGCCCGTGTTCCCGTTGAAGTCGATGGATTCCTTCGGGTTGAAGGTCATGGTCTTTTTCGGGTCTACTTTCAAGATGAAGTACTTTAACGCCCCCAGCGCTACTTTCCGGTATACCTCGGCGGCTTCTTCTTCGGAGTATCCGTCGAGCTTTCCCAGTTCCGCGGAGGTGACTCTTGCCGTCTCGATCATCTCGGCGATCAGGTCGTCGGCATCCACGACGGTACCCTCGCGTGATTTCATCCTTCCCTCCGGCAGCTCGACCATGCCGTAGGAGAGGTGCTTGATCTTCCCCGCCCACTCGAAGCCGAGTTTCTTGCATATCAACGAGAGGACCTGGAAGTGGTAGTTCTGCTCGTTGCCCACGACGTAGATCTCCTCGTCGATGTCGAACTCGGAGAAGCGGTCGCACGCCGTGCCGATGTCCTGCGTCATGTAGACGGAGGTGCCGTCGTCCCGCAACAGGAGTTTGTGATCCAGCCCGTCGCTTGTCAGGTCGGCCCACACGCTGCCGCTTTCCTTGCGGTAGAGCACCCCGTCGGCGAGCCCCTTCAGGACGATGTCCCGCCCCTTCTTGTAGGTTTCCGACTCGAAGTAGACCTTGTCGAAGGAGACGCCCATCAGCCGGTAGGTCTCCTCGAAACCCTGGAGCACCCAGTCGTTCATCTGCCGCCAGAGCGCTATCGTCGCCGGGTCGCCGGCCTCCCACAGGCGCAGCATCTCCCGTGCTTCCAGGAGGATCGGGGCTTGTTCCCGTGCCTCTTCCTCCGGGGTGCCGTCTTTCACCAGCTGCTCGACTTGCGCCTTGTACTCCCGGTCGAAGCGCACGTAATAGTCGCCGACGAAGTGGTCTCCTTTCTTCCCCGTGCTTCCCGGCGTGGCCCCGTTGGAGAACTTCTGCCAGGCGATCATGCTCTTGCAGATGTGAATCCCCCGGTCGTTCACGAGGTTCACCATGATCACCTCGTGGCCGTTCGCCCGCAGTATCTCGGAGACCGACCAGCCGAGGAAGTTGTTCCGGATGTGCCCGAGGTGCAGCGGCTTGTTCGTGTTGGGGGAGGAGTACTCGATCATGTAGCGCTTCCCGTCCTGTTTCCCGGCGTATCCGAAGCGTTCCTTGCCGGTCGCCTCGTTCAGCACGCCGATCCAGTATGCCGGCGAGATGGTCAGGTTCAGGAATCCCTTGATCACGTTGTATGCCTTGATCTCGACGATGTGCCGTTGCAGGTAGTCGCCCAGTTCACCGGCTGTCGCTTCGGGCGACTTCCGCGAGTAGCGGGTGAAGGGGAAGACGACCACCGTCCAGTCCCCCTCGAACTCCTTGCGCGTCTCTTGCAGCTGCACCTCGTTCTCGCTTACCGCCGCCCCGTAGCACTCTTTCACGGCCGTCGCCACGCGCGTGACGAGCATCTTGTCCATCGTCATGATCGTTATCTTAAAAGTCCGGCTGCCCGGAGTTTGATCTCCGTCAATATTTTCTTCGAGTACAGCGGGAAGTCGCCGTTCAGTATCCACGAGAAGTAGCCGGGATCATCCTTGAAGACCTGCACGACGGGTATCCCCTTGTACTTGCCGAAATTGAAGATTTCTTCCCTCTTGTCGTTATAGGAGACCAGCCCGGCGAAGTCGATGATCTCTCCCTGCGCCGAGAACTTGCTCAGGGAGGTGATGTCGTTCTCCAGGTTCTCGTAGCGATCCAGCTGCGCCTTCAGCACCTCGTACGTTGCCTTCGTGTCAGCCGCTGCCGAGTGGGCGTTGTCCAGCTCTTTCCCGCAGTAGAAGCGGTACGCGGCGGACAGCGTGCGCTGCTCCATCTTGTGGAAGATCGTCTGGACGTCCACGAAGCGTCGCTTGCGCGCGTCGAAGTCCATCCCCGCGCGCAGGAGTTCCTCCACCAGTAGCGGGATGTCGAAGCGGTTCGAGTTGTACCCGGCCAGGTCGCATCCCTCGAGAAAGCGGGTCAGTTCCCTCGCGATCTCCTTGAACGACGGGGAATCCTTCACGTCCTCGTCCGTGATCCCGTGGATGGCCGATGCCTTCGGTGGGATCGGCATGCCGGGGTTCACGCGGGCGGTGCGTTGTTCTACCCTCCCGTCGGGGTATATCTTCAAGAGCGAGATCTCCACGATCCGGTCCTTCGAGATGCTTGTTCCCGTCGTCTCCAGGTCGAAGAAGACGATCGGCGTTGTTAAATGTAGTTCCACGTGTGTTTTTAATTAAGACCGGCGCCGGACAGTCAACGCGACCGCCCGGCGACCGGAAGGGGTTATGGTCATTCTTTATCTATACCGCCGAAAGTACCATCGGCATTAACAACATCAGCAGCTCCTCGTCCTTCTCCTCGCTCTCGAAGGGGAGGAAAAGCCCGGGGCGCGTGGGGTCGGCAAGCTCCATCACGAGGTAATCCGTGGAGATGTTCCCCAGGAACTCCAGCATGAAGGAGGACTTGAAGCCGATCGTCAGCGCGTCGCCGTCGTACTGGCAGGAGAGCTTCTCGTGCCCGGAGGTGCTGTAATCAATATCCTGTCCCGACACCTCCAACATTCCCTCCGAGAGATCGAACCGCACGAGGTTGCTCGTCTGGTTGGTCAGCACCGACACCCTCCGCAGCGAGCTCGCCAGCTCCTTCTTCTCCACGATCACCTTCCTGTGGTTATCCCGCGGGATCACCGAGTTGTAATTGGGATAACGCCCCTCGACCAGCGAGCAGGTCACCCTGTAATCGCCGAAGACGAAGCGCGCCATCTTCTCGTCGAACGCGATCTCCAGCTCGCTATCCTCGCGCGGCAGGAGGCCCTTCAGGTGTTGCGCCGGCTTCTTCGGCAGGATCAGCGCCCGTTCTCCTCCTTCCAGGCCGGTGTCGTGGCGCTTGTACCGCACCAGCTTGTGCCCGTCGGAGGCGACGAAGGTAAAATGATCCGCGTTCATCTCGATCAGCACGCAGTTCATCACCGGACGGAACTCGTCGCTCGCCGTGGCGAACAGCGTCCGCGTGATGCCGTCGAGCACGGTACCGCAGCGGGTCTTCAGGCTCGTGACGTGCTCCCGCAGGCCGACCGGCAGCGGGAAGTCGTCGGCGATCTCCCCCTGCATGACGAACTCGCCCTTGTCCGAGATGATCTTCACCTCGAGCGTCGCCTCGTTGATCTCGAACGTCAGGGGCTGCTCCGGGAACTCCTTCAGCATGTCGATCAACTTCGGCGGCACGGCGACGCGTCCCGGCGCCTCCAGGCTCTCCAGCTCCACGCGCGCCTCGATCGTGATCTCTCTATCCGACGCGGTGACGTACAGCGCGTCCTCCCGCGCCTCCAGCAAGATATTATTCAGTATCGGGAGACTCGGTTTCCCTCCCACCCGGATCGCTTGCAACCGGGCTAAAAACGTACTACTTGAAACAATAAACTTCATATTCCTGTTCTATTTACATGATTATAATGAAAAACACATCGTTCATCCGCGCATCGTCTCCTCGATCTCCTCCACCGTTGCCGGCACCGGCTCGTCGCCCAGGCAAACCGCCCCGTCGCGCGTGATCAGCAGGTCATCCTCCACGCGTATCCCGCCGAAATCCTTGTACGCCTCGATCCTGTCGTACGCCAGGAACTCCTCGTGCATCCCCCCTGCCCGCCACCGGTCGATCAGCTCCGGGATAAAATAACACCCCGGCTCGTCCGTCACCACGAAACCCTCCTCCAGCCGTCGTCCCATCCGCAGCGACGCGAGGCCGAACTGCGTCGACGGGCGCGTCTCCTCGTCGTACCCCACGTGCACCTGACCGAGATCCTCCATGTCGTGCACGTCGAGGCCCATCATGTGCCCCAGCCCGTGCGGCATGAACAGCGCGTGCGCGCCGGCGGCCACCGCCTCGTCGACATCCCCCTTCATCAGCCCCAGCTCCTTCAGCCCGCGTGCCAGCACCTTGCACGTCTCCTCGTGCACCTGCCGGTACGTCACCCCCGGTCGCGCCAGCTCTCGCGCCTGCCGGTTACACGCCAGCACGATCGAGTACACTTCCCGCTGCCGCGTCGAGAACTTCCCGCCGACGGGCACCGTCCGCGTGAAGTCCGAGCAATAATTCATCGACGTCTCCGCGCCCGCGTCCGTCAGCAACATCCGCCCCTCGGACAGCACCTGCCCGTGGTCGTGATTATGCAACGTCTCCCCGTTCTGCGAGAGGATCACCGGGAAGGAGACCATGCTCCCGCGCGACACCGCGATTCCCTCCACCAGGCCGGCTATGTACTGCTCGAGCGCCCCGGGACGCGCCTCGCGCATCGCCCGGACGTGCATCTCGCGACCGGTGTTGCACGCCCGCGTGATCTCCTCGATCTCGCGCGGCTCTTTCACCGATCGCGACGCCACCAGCGCCCGGATCAGCTCGAGCGACGCGTAGCGCTTCAACAGCGAGTGATGAACACCGAGCATCTCCTCCAGCAGGAGCATGTTGCGCGCGCGGTACGGCGGCAGGAAATGCACCCTCCTGCCGGCGGCCACGGCGTCGCGTAACACCCCGGCGAGGCGCGCGAAGGGGGCCGAGCGCGCCACGCCTACTCTCCCCGCCAGCTCCTGCACGGACGGCTGGGGGCCTGTCCAGATGATGTCGTCGATGTCCGCGTCGTCCCCGTAGAGGGTCTCCTCGCCGGAATCCACGTCCAGCACGCCGGCCAGCCCGGGATGATTCCACCCGAAGAGGTAGAGGAACGAGCTATCCTGGCGAAACTTGTACGTGTTCGCCGCGTAATTCGCCGGCGCCTCGTTATTACCGGGGATCAGGACGATCCCGCTGCTTATTCTTTTCGCGACGGCTTGTCTCCGGTTCGCGTAAACACTTTTGTCAAACATGGTTTTCGTTGTTATGTATTCATAAATGATCTCTCTTGAACGAGTGGACAAGGTACGGCTTTTCGCGAAAATAAAAAAACGCCCGCTCTTTTTTACCGCGTTTATCGCGTTTTGACCGATAGCGCGGGGGGCGGGAGGCTACCGGACACCCTCCTCGCGCCGCGCTTAGTTGGCCGCCAACCGAGCATGGTTGTCGGCCAACCGAGCTTGGTTGTCGGCCAACCGAGCTTGG
>JAIRKS010000096.1 GCA_031259905.1 Odoribacteraceae bacterium | reverse complement strand
GAACCTTGAGACCGTAACGGTCGACGATGCCCGTGAAGCGATCGCGACCTACAGGGCTGTTGCTGCCGAACGATTTACGGTACATGTACCAGAGTTTTACACCGCCGATGCCGGGATCTTTTTCGCGGACGGTGTGGATGTACCGCAAGACGAATTCTTCCTGGACTACTTTCAGTAGAACAGCCTCGCCGTCATACTTGTAATATGCCTGCTTGCTCACGCCAAACAGCTTGCAAAGACCGGAGACGGGATAGCCTCCCGCGGCCCTTGCATGCAGGTTCACTACCGTTTGGCGCCAGGGCATTTTAAATTTCCGCCAGGGCATTTTAAATTTCCGACAAGGCATTTTAAATTTCTACCAAGGCATGTACGAATCGTACCAGCGCATCTCAAACTCCCGGCAGGTCACCTGGAACTCGCGGGGAGCGAGGCCGCCGCGCGGTCAGGGAGACGACGCCCGGGTACCGTCGTGACGGGTCGCTTCTCGCCCCTTTCAAGCGGTTATCCCGAAATAACCGGGGAATAGTTTGCCGGGGAAGGCGAAATGGAGTACATTTGGACGTTAAAAAAATAAGAATTATGGCGACTATTAGACAATTAAAGAAAGAGGTAGACTACATGGTCTGTTCCGTGCTCCTTGACTGCGAGGCGCATCTCTCCCGGCCGACCGCTAGCAGGTCGGAAGTGCTCCTGCTCGTGGACTCGGTTTTTCAATTCGAGAGAGAGACGAGGAAGAAGATTAACGGGCACAAGAAAATAGCCTCCTCCAAGGAGCGACGCGAGTACTTTAAGCTGTTGATCACGGAGATCGAGAGCGCCGTTGAAGGCTTTTTCACGCGCTTGAGCGAGATCATCCGCAAGTAAACGCGACGCCCGGTAAACGATTGAAACGGGAGGAAATCACGCACGATTTTCTCTCGTTTTGTTATTCCCCCCGTGTACATGAAGAGCGAGTTTATTATTCCCGGTGTCGGGAGCGTGAAGGCCCGGAGAGGTGTCCACGTCAAGATGTTGTCCATACGGATGGCTGCCGGTCGGGGCACGTGGGTGAACATTCCCCACGGGGTAAGCGACCGGCAGGTGGAGGGATTCCTGTTGTCGCGACGGGAGTGGATGATGCAACACGCGAGGAAAGTGGAAGAAATCGAGAAAGAAACCGGCCTCGGGCTGGGGATCAACGCGGAGGTGAGGAGCAGATACTACGTGTTAAAGGTGCTCCCGACCTCGTCGGCCCGCTCCTCGTTCCGGGTGGAGGGGAACGAGGCGCGGTTATTCGTCCCGGCAGGGGAGAGCCAGGCGCGGGTAGCCCTCCTCGCGGGGCGCGTCCTGGTCGAGATATACAAGATGGAGAGTCGTCTCTACCTGCCGGGCAGGGTCGAGGAGCTGGCGCGGAAGTTCGGGTTTTCCTACCGTCGCCTCTCGTTCCGCGACAACCTGTCGAACTGGGGGAGCTGCTCCGGGGAGAATAATATTAGTTTAAACGTCAGGCTGATGAAGCTGCCGGACGAGTTGATCGATTACGTGATCTTGCACGAGTTATGTCACACGGTGGAGAAGAATCACTCTGTCCGTTTCTGGACGCTCGTGCAGGATGTCTGCCCGGGATACGTCGAGTTGCGCGGGCGATTAAAAACGTGTAGCACGCGGGTATAAATGAATCACGAGTACATGCAAGAAAAGCTAAAAGAGGTACGGGAACTCCTGGCGCGCGTCGTCTATCCCGGCACGTCGAGGGACATCATCGCCCTCGACATGGTGCAACGCTTGAAGGTGGAGGAACGAGAGGTGTCGTTCCGGCTGGTGCTCCAGCATTCGGGCGACCCGTTCGCCCTGGCGTTGAAGAAGAGGTGCGAGGAGGTACTGTCGGGAAGCGGTTACGCGGCCCGCGTCGAGGTGCTCTTCGCCCGCGACCTCGAGCGCCCTCTCTCCCTGGCAAACACCCGTCACGTCATCGCCATTTCTTCCGGGAAGGGAGGGGTGGGGAAGTCCACGGTGACCTCCAACCTGGCGGTGGCGCTGGCGGTGGCGGGATACCGGGTAGGGGTGGTCGACGCGGACATCTTCGGCCCGTCGATCCCGGTGATGTTCGGGGCGGGGGAGGCGCGTCCCCGCGTGATCGAGGTCGACGGGCAGCAGCGCGTCGAGCCGGTAACGCATCACGGGGTCAAGCTGCTCTCGATTGGATTCTTCGTGGAGCCTGGCGTCGCCACGGTCTGGCGCGGGCCGATGGCTTCCAGTGCCTTGAAGCAAATGATAGAGGAAGGGGAGTGGGGCGAGCTGGATTACCTGCTGGTCGATCTCCCCCCGGGCACGAGCGACGTCCACCTGACGCTGGTGCAGGCGGTTGCCTTGAGCGGCGCGATCGTGGTCAGCACGCCCCAACAGGTGGCGCTGGCCGATGCCGTGAAGGGGATCAACATGTTCGAGTCGCCGGGGATTGGCGTGCCCGTGCTGGGTATCGTGGAGAACATGGCGTGGTTCACGCCGGAGGAGTTGCCGGGCAATCGTTATTACCTTTTCGGCAGGGAGGGCGCCAGGCAGTTGGCCGCGTCGCGGGG
>JAIRKS010000165.1 GCA_031259905.1 Odoribacteraceae bacterium | reverse complement strand
GGTCGATCTCCTCCGGCACGGGCGGGGCGAGGGGTTGGCCGCGCCCGGAGCGGGTGTCAATGGAGAGGATCTGCTGCCCGGCGGGAGAGAGAGAGACGGCGAGGAGGGTGCTTGTCCCGTCGAAAGAGGGGTGGATGAACAGCTCGTTGTCCCGGCCGCGGTAACGGAACAGCTCGCGACGGAAAGAGCCATCGGTGATCACGATAGAGGCCCTATTCTGCCTGTCAACCTCGACGAATCCCCACGCGTCCGGTCCGGCGGGAAAAGGGGCGAAGCGGTTCGCGGGGGCGGGGTGGTAGCGGTTCTTCCCGGCGGCGACGTCACGCGAGACGAGCGTCATTCTCCCCCCGTGTTCCCAGCGGGGATGTGGTTTATACTCTGACCAGAGGAGGATGCCGTCGCGATAGGCGATGGCGGGATCCGTCAGCGTGCCGACGCGGGTGATGACGCGCTCCTTGCCGTCGTGCAGCTCGACGATAGCGCCGGCCTCGCCGGGCCCCTCCTTGTAGGCGATGACGCGCCCGTTGCCGGCGGGGAGGGGCGAGTGATAATTGGCGGGGGCGTCCCTGCCGGGCGTCGGGATCGTGTCGAAAACGTGAGAGATAGCGTTCGCTTCCCGCGTCCAGAGGCGTTGTAGCTCGGTGAAGTTATCGCGATAGAGGGTAATGATCGCGTTCCAGCCGGCGTTGGCGCGTTTCAGGCTGTCGGGGTTATCGAAAAGCGATCGGAAGGCGGGATCGTTCCACAGGGAATCCCGGCGGGTCTTCATGGTGGAGCGCAGGCCGAGGGATAGCGGGAACAGCTCGTACGGTCGCCTCCCGACGCGCTCGAAGGCTTTCTGCCAAAGCTCTTGCCCGTAGTGCCTCCTCCCGTTCCCGACCATGAAGTAACCGAGGGCGTAGCGATCGGGGAGGATCTCGCGGGGAGACCCGAGGACGGCCCGGCGGTAGGGGTCGATGCCTTTCTCGACGACGCGCGCTTTCACCGCGTTGAGGAATTCCGGCGATCGTCCCCTGCCCCCGCGCGTGGCCGCGGTCTCGAAGGCGACGGCGTCCCCCTCGAGTAACCACATGGGAATGAAGAGGCCGACGAGCGCCATCGTGTATTGCTCGCCGAAGAGGTGGTAGAGCACGCGGGAAAAGCCCTGGTTGATCTTGTCGTACTGCACGACGTGACGAAACTCGTGGATGCACAGGTGTTCCAACCACCACGTGTTCGCGTCCTGCGGCGGGAGGGTGTACAGCTCGCTTTTCTTGGGCGCCCACCCGGCGTTACCGTTGGAGAGGCCCCCGTTGGCGCGGATGATCATGGAGATTTTCCCGGCGCGCGTGCCCAGGGAGTTCGCGTGGGCGTAGAGACGGGTGTAAAGGCGGGCGATCTCTCGCGCCTGTTCCTCGAAGAAGTCGGGGTAGATCAACTGGAAATCCGGCGTGTTGATCTGCCGCCAGCGGACGGATGAAGGATCCTGCCCGAGGTCGACGAATTGCCCCGCGACCCCGAACGGGAATAGAACAAGGAACAAGAGAAGGTAATGACGCATGATTCGTGCTTTTTTTAGTTGTCCTCGCGAATGTAGACGAATTTCCGCTACTTCAAGGCGTCCCGCCGGTATCCGGGAGCGCCCGCCCGCGGGAAAAAGAAATTCCTGAACCTCTTGGAAGTTCAGGAACTCGCGTCTTTTATCGTGTGGTACCACCAGGAATCGAACCGGGGACACAAGGATTTTCAGTCCTTTGCTCTACCAACTGAGCTATGGTACCTCCTTTAGACGGCGACAAATGTAACGCGAAATCCCGGAAATACAATACCGGTCGCGAAAAAAGTTTCATCACCGGCGCGAGCGTGTCCCTCGACGCTGGGGGATGTCTCGCACGGATCGTCCCCGGCGGGAAGGGCCCCGACTTGAATTTTCCCCTTGTCCAGCGGGCGTTCGCGGCGAGGCTCATTATTTTTCGTACCTTCGCGGGAGATGTAAAAACAGTTATCATCAATGGATAAAAATCAAGACAATATACTGGACGAGTTCACGAGAGGGGAATACAAACACGGGTTTGTCTCGGACGTGGAGACCGAGACGATCGGGAAAGGGCTGAACGAGGAGGTCGTGCGCCTGATCTCGCGGAAGAAAGAAGAACCGGAATGGTTACTCGAATTCCGGCTGAACGCCTACCGTCACTGGCTAACGATGAAGATGCCCGCGTGGGCCAAGCTCGACATCCCGCCTATCAATTACCAGGAGATCATCTACTACGCGGCCCCCAAGCAGGCCGGGAAACGCTCGTGGGAGGAGGTCGACCCGGAGCTGAAAGCCACGTTCGACAAGCTGGGAATCCCGCTGGACGAGCAAAAGATCCTCTCCGGCGTGGCCGTGGACGCCGTGATGGATAGCGTCTCCGTGAAGACGACCTTCAAGGAGACCCTGGCCGAGCGGGGAATCATCTTCAGCTCCTTCTCAGAGGCGGTAAAAGAGCACCCCGACCTCATCAGGCGATACCTCGGCACGGTAGTCCCCTACACGGACAATTACTTCGCGGCATTAAACTCGGCCGTCTTCAGCGACGGCTCGTTCGTTTATATCCCCAGGGGGGTGCGTTGCCCGATGGAGCTTTCCACCTATTTCAGGATCAACGCCGCGAAAACCGGGCAGTTCGAACGGACGCTCATCGTCGCCGACGAGGAGAGTCACGTGAGCTACCTCGAGGGGTGCACCGCGCCCCGTCGGGACGAGAACCAGCTGCACGCCGCCATCGTCGAGATCATCGTGGAGCGCGACGCCGAGGTGAAATACAGCACCGTCCAGAACTGGTATCCAGGGGACAAGGAGGGAAAAGGAGGGATATATAACTTCGTCACCAAGCGAGGAATATGCCGGGGAGAACGCGCGCGCCTGACCTGGATGCAGGTGGAGACCGGCTCGGCCATCACCTGGAAGTACCCCGGCACGATCCTCAAGGGAGACCACTCCGTGAGCGAGTTCTACTCGGTGGCGGTGACCAACCACCACCAGCAGGCGGATACCGGGACGAAAATGATTCACATCGGGAACAACACCCGCAGCCGCGTCGTCTCGAAAGGCATTTCCGCCGGGCAAAGCTCCAACACCTACCGCGGCCTGGTAAAAGTGGCCAAGGAGTGCCGCGACGCCCGCAACCACTCGCAGTGCGACTCCCTGCTCCTCGGCGACAGGTGCGGCGCGCACACCTTCCCCCGCGTCGACGTGGCCAACCCCTCCGCCCGGGTAGAACACGAGGCAACCACCTCCAAGATAGGAGAAGACCAGCTGTTTTACTGCAACCAACGAGGTATCTCCACCGAGGACGCCGTCGGGCTAATCATCAAGGGATACGCCGGGGACGTCATCAGCAAAATGCCAATGGAATTCGCCGTGGAAGCGCAAAAACTCCTGCAAATAAGCCTCGAAGGCAGCGTGGGATAAACATAACAATCAACAGACATGAACGAGCTATTAAAGATAAGAGACCTGCACGCCGTCGTCGACGGGAAAGAGATCCTGAAAGGAATCAACCTCGACGTGCACGCGGGAGAGATACACGCCATCATGGGGCCGAACGGAGCGGGAAAAAGCACCCTCTCGGCAGTCCTGACCGGCCGCGAGAACTTCACCGTGACCCGCGGGGAAGTCACCTTCAAGGGGAAAAACCTCCTGGAAATGCCCCCCGAAGACCGCGCCAGGGAAGGCATCTTCCTGAGCTTCCAGTACCCCGTCGAGATCCCCGGCGTCAGCACGGTAAACTTCCTCAAGACGGCCGTCAACGAACACAGGAAATACCGCGGGCAGCCCCCCTACCCCCCCGGCGAATTCCTGAAAATGATCCGCGAAAAAATGGAATGGGTCGACATCGACAGCAAACTACTCAACCGCTCCCTCAACGAGGGATTCTCCGGGGGAGAAAAGAAAAAAAACGAAATCTTCCAGATGGCCGTCCTCGAACCGACCCTCGCCATCCTCGACGAGACGGACTCCGGGCTGGACATCGACGCGCTACGCGTCGTGGCCAACGGCGTCAACCGACTGAAAGCGCCGGGAAACGCGATCATCGTCATCACCCACTACCAGCGACTACTCGAACACGTCGTCCCCGACGTCGTCCACGTCCTGCACGACGGGCGAGTCGTCAAAACCGCCGGCAAGGAACTCGCGCTGGAACTGGAAAAACAAGGATACGACCACGTCAAGCGACTCCTCGCCGGGGAAAACTAAAAAAATCAACCCGGGATGAACAAAGAAAAAATCAACCGCGACCTCGCCGACCTCTTCCGCGAGGCAAAAGAAATCCTCGCGCGAAACACCAGCCCCCTCATCGACCGCCACAGGGAAGAAGCCTACCGACACTTCACCAGCCAGGGAGGAATCCCCGCCAACACGGAAGAATACCGCCACGCCAACCTCCTCCCCCTCTTCGACCGCGACTACCACGTCGCGCTAAACCCGCGACCCCTCCACGTGACACCCGGAGACCTCTTCACCTGCAACGTCCCGGCCCTCGACACCCGACACCGCTTCACCATCAACGGGTGGCCGGTAAACAACCCGGGAGAACCAACGGAACTACCCGGGGGCGTCATCGCCTGCAGCCTCTCCGACGCCGCCAAATACTACCCCCGCCTCGTCGAACAACACTACAACCGGCACGCGACAACGCCCCCCCGCGACCCCCTCGTGCAACTAAACACCGCCTTCGCCCGCGACGGCATATTCCTGCACGTCCCCGACGGGATCACCCTCGACAAACCCCTCCAGATCGTCAACCTCATGCTGGGAAACAACAACAACATCATGTCCTTCCAGCGCGACCTCATCGTCATCGGGAAAGGAGCGACGGCCACCATCCTCGCCTGCGACCACACCCTCTCCGACCACGCCTTCCTCGCCAACAACGTCACCGAAATCGCCCTCGACGAAAACGCATCCATACAGTACTACCAGGTACAAAACCAGCACTCCGCGGCAGCACGGGTACACTCCACCTGCATCACACAGGAACGCCAATCCCGCCTCGACGCCAACATCATCACCCTCCACGGCGGGTACACCCGCGACAACCTCCTCGTCACCCTCCGCGGCGAGGAAAGCCAGTGCAACCTCCACGGCATATACCTCCCCGACAAACAACAACAAGTCGACAACCACACCATCGTCGACCACGCCGCGCCACGCTGCCAAAGCAACGAACTCTTCAAGGGAATACTCGACGACCACGCCACCGCCAACTTCACCGGACGCGTCATCGTCCGCCCGGGAGCAAAAAAAACCAGCGCCTACCAGGCAAACCACAACCTCCTCCTCACCAACACCGCCCGCGTCAACACCCGCCCACAACTCGTCATCGACGCCGACGACGTCAAGTGCACCCACGGCGCCACCGTCGGCCAACTCGACGACGACGCCACCTTCTACCTCCGCTCCCGCGGCATCCCAAAAGAAGAAGCGCGACTCATGATGATGGCCGCCTTCGCCCGGGAAATCACCGGGAAAGTACACCTCGCCCCCCTGCGCGAACAACTCGACGACCTCCTCGAAAAACGACTGCGGGGAGAACTATCCAAATGCCACGACAACCTCCTGCACTGCAAAAGATCCACCTGACCCCCAACCGCCATGATCGACATCAACAAAACAAGAAAAGACTTCCCCATACTCCAGGAACGCGTCCACGGCAAACCCCTCGTCTACCTCGACAACGGGGCAACCACCCAACGCCCCGCGCCCGTCATCCAAAAAATGACCGAATACTACCTCCGCTACAACGCCAACGTCCACCGCGGCGTCCACCACCTCAGCAACATCTGCACCGATGCCAACGAACAAGCCCGCGAACGGACCCGCCAATTCATCAACGCCCGGCACGTCGAGGAAATCATCTTCACGCGGGGAACCACCGAATCCATCAACCTCGTCGCCTACACCCACGGCCAGGCATTCATCAAACCCGGCGACGAAATCCTCCTCACCGAAATGGAACACCACGCCAACATCGTCCCCTGGCAAATGCTCCGCGACCGCGTCAAAGCCGTCATCAAAATACTCCCCGTCCTCGACAACGGCGAACTCGACATCGACCAACTCCCCCGCCTGCTCACCCCCGCGACGCGCCTCGTCGCCATCACGCACCTCTCCAACGTCCTCGGCACCATCAACCCCGTCCGCCACGTCATCGAACGCGCCCGCGCCGTCGGCGCCCGCGTCCTCGTCGACGGAGCGCAAGCCATACAACACCTCCCCGTCGACGTGCAAGCACTCGACTGCGACTTCTACGCCTTCTCCGCCCACAAAATGTACGGCCCCACCGGCGTCGGCGTCCTCTACGGCAAACGCCACCTCCTCCAGCAAATGCCACCCTGGCAAGGCGGCGGCGAAATGATCAAGGAAGTACGCTTCGAAAAAACAACCTACAACGACCTCCCCTTCAAATTCGAGGCAGGAACGCCGGACTTCATCGGCATCATCGGCCTTGGCGAAGCCATCGACTACATCAACGCCACCGGCATCGAGCAAATCCGCGACCGCGAGCAACAACTCGCGCGATACGCCCGCGAACGCCTCCAAACCATCCCCGGCCTCACCATCCACGGCAACCCCTCCCTCCCCTCCCCCGTCATCTCCTTCAACATCGCGGGCATCCACCCCCTCGACGCCGGGACACTCCTCGACCAGCTCGGCATCGCCGTCCGCACCGGCCAAATGTGCGCCGAACCCCTCGTGCGACGCTTCGGCGTGACCGCCATGATCCGCGCCTCCCTCGCCATGTACAACACCCGCGAGGAAATCGACGCGCTACACGACGGACTGCTACGCGTCATCACCCTCCTCGGCAACAGGAAATAAACCGACACCACCCCCCGCGCCCCGCCCCCCCCCTCCCCTAACCAGGCAGGGGGAAAGTGGTTTCCCC
>JAIRKS010000113.1 GCA_031259905.1 Odoribacteraceae bacterium | reverse complement strand
TGCCGCGACTTCGCGGGAAGACTTCGCGTGTGCGCGAAGCGTTGCCGCGACTTCGCGGCGAGCCTTCGCGAGATCGCGAAGCGTCACCGCGACTTCGCGGGAAGACTTCGCGAGATCGCGAAGCGTCGCCGCGAAGCGTCGCCGGGCAAAAGAAAAACCCCGGCAGGGCGTGAAGCCTTGCCGGAGTCGTGTCGCACGCGTGCGAGACGGTTTTGTCACCTGCTTCTACCCTGTCGCACGCGTGCGCGGCGGCGACGGGGACGGGTTACCTGGCGACGGGGACGGCTTGACGGGCGGCGGGGACGGGGTTGACGGGTTGGCGGCGTCCTTTTTCGCGGGCTTCGTCGGCGGCGGTGGTGTCGCCGGCGGCGTCGAGGATCATGGCCTTGATCTGGTAGAAGGATGCGCGGGTGTAGTCGGCGGTGGTGGCGGCGATGATGTCGTCGGCGAGGGCGGCGGCGTCGCGAAGGGTGGCGGTGTCGCGGGCGGAGAGGGTCTGGAGGAGGTAGGCGATGCAGAAGACGTCGCGGGCTTGGCCGCGGAGCATGTTGTAGCGGGCGACGTCGCGGAGGGCTTCGAGGATGTCGGCGTGGTCGCCGCGGGCGGCGGCGTCGGCGGCGCGTAGCTGGACGGCGAGGGAGGGGGCGACGGGGTCGTCGACGGCGAGGACGAGGCGGGTGAGGGCGTGGAGGCGGGCGGTGTCGACGGCGCGACCGGCGTCTCTCTGGCGGGGGATGTACGGGGCGACGGCGGCGGAGAGGGCGCTGGCGATTTTCCGGTTGACGCGTTCGGCGCCGAGGGCACGGGCGAAGGCGCCGCGGTCGGCGATGACGCGGGAGAGTGGCGGGGCGAGGGGGTCGCGGGCGTGGCGCTCGATGAGCTGGAAGTTGTCGTCGTCGAGGAGGGCGGTGTCGGGCAGGGCGTCGAGCCAGTCGAGTGCGACGCGGTCGGCGGTGGCGCGGTCGGCGGCGCGGGTGAGGGCGTCGAGGTAGCGGGCGAGGTCGTCGCGGGTTTTGTCGCTGGTGTTGTAGGCGTCGGCGGCGGCGGCGAGGTTTCCGGCGGGTGCGGTGGCGATGTCGGCTTGCTCGAGGAAGTAGGCGCCGGGGCGGGCGCCGGCGGCGCGGTGGACGACGCGGGCGGGGGCGGGGTCGATGTAGCGGCGGGTGGGGTCGGCGGTGACGTTGTAGGTTTTGGCGAGGGCGGGGCCTTCGCCTTTTTCCATGTCGTACTTGACGTTGATGAAGCGGTCGTTGTATACGCGACCGATGTCGTCGTTGGCGAAGACTTCGCGGTCGAGGGTTTTGCAGGGTCCGCACCAGGTGGTGTAGCAGTCGACGAAGATGTATTTCCCGGCGGCGGCGGCTCGCTCGAGGGTGGCTTTCCAGGAGGGGTTTTCGTCGAAGCGGATGCCCTGGGCGCCGGCGGTGTGCGCGGCGGCGAGGGTGATGGCGAGTGTGATGGCGATGGTTGTTTTATTCATGGCTGTTGTTTTTTACATGGTCCATTTCCACGACATGTCTTTGACGCGGCCGAAGCCGGTGTAGACGCGGGCGGTGGCGGGGTCGACGGCGCCGTTGGAGGGGTCGACGAGGATTTGGTGTACGGTGCCGGTGTCGGTGGCGTCGTTCCACGTGGCGATGTATATGACGGAGTAGTTGTTGATGAGTATTCCGGCGGCGGCGAAGGCGGGGTAGTAGGTTCGCTGTAGGCGGACGCAGGTGATGACGTCGCCGGCGGGTGCTGTCCAGGCGGTGGCGAGACGGTCGGCGCCGGTGACGTTGTACTTGAAGAGGTAGAGTTTGTCTCCGGCGGAGTAGTAGATGAATTCGCCGAGGCCGCCGGGGGCGAGGGATGTGACGGCGGAGATGCCGGGGCAGTCGCTCATGTCGTGTTTGGCGATGGCGACGCGGGCGGTGGTGGCGGTGGCGGTAGAGAAGTTGGAGACGAGGAGGGCGTGGGAGTTGGCGTCGCGCGCGATGGTGTACTCGTAGTTGGAGCGGCCGAAGTCGGAGAGCACCATTTCCATGCCGGTGTTGTTGACGTCGAAGGCTGTTTTGTCGCTGGAGTTAAGCGTGTCGACGGTGACGCCGTTGGCGGCGACTTGCAGGAAGCGGCGGTTGGTCTGGTCGTAGGCGATGGCCTCGAAGGAGGCGGAGTAGTACGAGGATAACCAGGGGGCGAGTTGGCCGTGGTTGCCGGTGCAGGCGGCTCCGAGGGCGTTGACGCGGGATGTGCCGGCGGACATGTAGTTGGCGTAGTGGATTTGGTTGTTGTTGATGACGATTTCCCGGCGGGTGTTGTTTCCGCCGAGGTAGGTGACGTGGCGGGTGACGGGGGGCGTCCAGAAGAGTTTTTCGAGGGGGTATGTGACGCTGAAGGAGTTTTTGTCGACGCCGACGAGGTCGCGGGCGGAGGCGACGAGTACCTCGCCGGTGACGAGCGGGGCGACGGAGTGTAGGATGTTGACGGGCGGGCCGGCGAGGCGTTGGCCTTCGTTGGAGGCGGAGTAGAGGTCGAGGAAGAGTCGTTCGCGGACGACGCCTTTTTTGACGCGGTCGTTGACGATGAGGCCGGCGTCGGTGTCACCTTCTTTTTCGTAGAGTACCATCCAGCCGTCGGAGATGATCTCGTCGACCTGGACGGGGAAGCGGGCGAAGGTTTTGATGCCGGTGGGGCGGTGGGTGACGGTGAAGAGGATGGTCCATAGGCCGGCGGGGCGGGTGATGACGGTGTCGAGGGCGGCGCGGGTGCCGATGGTGTCGATGTAGGAGGCGATGCCGGCGGAGGTGACGGCACTGTAGATGGTCCAGTGGTAGTCGAGGATCTCCTCGAGGGCGGGGTCGGTCTCGACGCGCGTGCCGTTGACGGCGACGACGGGGGCGAGGCGGAGGGAGTCGTAGCGATAGATGGCGTAGGCGGGGAGTATGCCGGTGCCGGCGGTGTCGATGGTGACGACGTCGAGGGTGACGTAGTCGTAGTTTCCCTTGTCGTCGCGGCAGGCTGCGGCGGCGATGAGGGCGATGGCGAGTGGTATGATTGTTTTCACTTCATGTTTGTTTTAGAGGGTTCACGGGAAGGTGACGGGTTCGTTGTTTTCGTCGAGGAGCGTGCCGTGCGTGGCGTTGTGCTCGAGGAGGGCGATTTTGCAGCGGTTTTTCATGTCTGTTGCCTCGAGTGCGGTGACCTCGTCGTCGGCGAGGACGGCGGTGGGCGAGGTGGTGTAGTAGATTTTGAAGTTGGAGCGCCCGGTTACCTGGATGACGAAGGAGTACTTGACGTCGCTGTACACGCCGAAGTAGGTGGACAAGGGGCGGTACGGGTAGGTGGCGACGTCCCAGTTGTCTGGTTTACCGACGTAGTTCTTGAAGACGACGTGCAGGCGGTTGGTCTCGACGGCGCCCTCGGCGAAGTGGGGGTTTTCCTTGACCTTGAAGACGACGCGCCCGTCTCGTTCCTTGAAGGCGTCGTACCCGTCGGGCTTGTCGATGTATAGGGGGTAGGCGGCCTGGTAGGCGCCGGCGGGGAGGATGTAGTCGATGGTCCGGTAGTGAACGAGGGCGGAGTCTCCCTCGACGGCCTCGAGGCGGAAGGCGCGATCGACGTCCGAGGGCAGGCCGGAGAGGCGCGCGTAGAAGACGATGGAGTCGTGTTCCTTCTGGTAGGCGAAGTTGTAGGTGAGGCTGTCGGCGACGACGGCCTCGCGTCCGAGCCATATGTTGAGGGCGGCGGCGGAGGTGTCGTAGAAGAATTTCCCGTTCCCGGTGCAGCCGGCTGCGGCGACGGCGGCGATGAGGGTGATGTATTTTGCGGTATTCATGGCGCGGTTTGTTTAGCGGTTATCGTTCCTGTCGGCGGCTTCTCTCTCGGAATCGGGGAGCGGGAAGATGTATCCCTTGACCTCGACGGGGTTCACGTCGGTGTTGGGGATGTTCTCCATGTTCCTGCGCTTGTAGAGGAAGAAGAGTTGTCCTTCGCCGATGAATTCTTTCCTGTACTCGGCGACGAGGGTGGCGTCGAAGTCGTCGACGGTGGCGAGGGGGGTGACTCCCCTTGCCTCGCGGGTGGCGTTGAGCGACGGGAGGTAGTCTCCGCCGTCGTGATGGAGGGCCTCGGCGAGTATGAAGTGCATCTCGGCGATCTTTATCATGACCATCTTGTTGGTGTAGTAGGCGTCGTCGCCGGAAGGGACGTTGTACTTGGCGATGTAGCGCGACTCGGAGTTGGCTCCCGTGCCGGCGGTGTAGAGGTAGAGGTAGCGGTAATCGTCCGTGATGCTCTCGTGATAGTTGAGGAGGGAGGTGCGCGTGATGGAGAAGACGTTGCTCCCGCCGGTGGTCTGGAAGTACGTCTCGGCGATGGTTTGGAGGTTGTTGACGTCTATTGCCCAGAGGTGCTCGGTGGCCCCGGTGTAGTCAACGCCGTCGATGAGGTCTTGCCGGGAGGCCCAGGGGAAGCGGCCGGAGAGGATGACTTCCCGCGCGTGGGCCGCGGCGAGCGTGTATTCTCCCTTGTAGAGGTAGGCGCGCGCCTGGAGCGCCCGCGCGGCGTAGTAGTTCAGGTGCAGTTGCCTGTTGAGGAGGTATCCGTTGTCGACCAGCTCGGTGATCTCTTCCCCGGTGTAAAGCGGGTCGGCTTCCAGGTAGAAGGTGGCGCTGTCGAGATCGACGAGGACGCGGTCGATGACCTCCCCGACGGTTAGCTGCGGGGATTGCAAGGGGGCGTAACGGGTAACGTAAGGGATGGCCGGGCGATCGACGCCCGTGCCGGGGCTGGCGCCGAAGCAACGCAGGAGATCGAGGTGGATGAACGCGCGGAGGGCTAACGCCTCGCCCTTGATGATGGCGTGGTTCGCGCCGGAGAAGACGTTCTTCTTGTCGTCGATGACTTCGAGTATGGCGTTGGCGTTTGCGACGGCGTTATATAGTCCTTGCCATATGTTCTCGATCCGGTTTGTCGGGTTTGTTCCCTCGTAGTTGTAGGTAGTCTCGTCCTCGTAGGAGGTATTCTGGTAGTCCCACTCGTGGGCGAGGACGCCGACCATGCCGAAGCGGAGTTCCTTCACGTAAAGGGCATCGGTCACCAGCAGGGCGTAAACCCCGGCGAGCGCTTCCTTGAAGCCGGCCTCGGTGGAGAACAACTCCTCGTCTTTTACTTGAGAGCGCGGCTCGACGTCTAACCACCCGGTGCAGGAGACGACGGGGAACGCGAGGAGAAGGGCAATGTATATCGTGTGTTTCATGTGCATGTTAATTACTGGTTAAAAGGTGGCCGTTATCGCGATAGAAGCGGAACGGGCAAACGGGTAGCTCAGGCCGCGCTCGGTTTTTACCGTGGAGAGCTTGAAGACGTCGTTCATGTAAAAGGAGCATTTCAGTCGTTCAAGGCCGTAGCGGGCGAGGTTCGCGTGCTTGAAATCGTAGTAAAGGTGGAGGGCGGCCAGCGAGAGTTCGTTTTTCTTCTCGATGAAGCGCGTTGTCGGCCGGGTAGTCGTCGGCGTGCTGGTGATGCGTTTGAAGAAGGCGCGATCGCCGGGCTGCTGCCACGTGTCCGCGAAGACGCGCCGGTCGACGTTGTAGGCGACGTTGACGTTCTCCACGCGGGAGACGAGGGTGGAGTTGTAGTAGTCCTCCCCCCACTGGTAGCTGAACGAACAGGAGAGACCGAAGCCCCGGTATTCCGACGTGATGCCGAGGTTTCCCCTGTAGCGCGGGTTGGAATCCCCGCCGATGATCTGGTCCTCGGTGCTCCAGTTGTAGGTCGTGTTGCCGTCGCGCGTGACGAACAGCTCTTTCCCGTTGACGGGGTCAATCCCCAGCGAGCGCACGACCCAGATGGCGCTCAGCGATTGTCCCTCCTCGTAGCGCGAGAGGGGGGTGGTGAGGTTATCCGTGCGCGCGTCTTGCTCGTCGTTCGACGCCTTGAGCGCGTCGGCGATGTTGACGATCTTGCTGGTGTTGCGCGCGACGGAGGCCTGTAACGAGACGAAGGAAGCGCTGCCCGGGTCGCGGTATAATTGCAAGTTGGCGACGGCATCGAATCCCCTGTTCTCGATCTCGCCGAGGTTCTCCTTGAAGGAGGAGAAGCCGGTGGAGGTGGGGAGCGTGAAGTCGATGAGTAAGTTGTTTGTCCTGCTGATGTACGCGTCGACGCGCAGGCTCAGGCGATCGAACAGTTGAGCGTCCATGCCGGCGTTGTAGTCGACGGTCTGTTGCCATTGGAGCTTGTCGTTTGCCAGGGCGATCAGGTACGCTCCGGAGATGTTATCGTAGGTTCTATCGGTCAGGAAGCGGTACGTCCGCATGGCCTGGTAGGGGTTGAAGCTCTGGCTGCCGGTGGAACCGACGGAAGCCCGTACTTTTAGCTGTCTCACGGGAGCGTTTTCCATGAATCGCTCGTGGTGCAGGTTCCAACCCACGCCGGCCGACCAGAAGTTGCCCCACCGCGAGTTCTTGCCGAAGACGGAGGAGGCGTTCGCGCGGAAGGTGAGATCGGCAAGGTAGCGGTCGTCGTACGAATAGTTGACGGCGCCGGTGATCCCGATCTCCCTCGATATGGATTCGTCGCCGGAGGGTTTCCCGTTTTCGAGGTATTGCTTGGCGAAGGTGACGTGATCCACGCGATTGTTCAGGAATCCCTGGGCTTCCATCCCGTGCGAATCGGAATCGTTGCTCGCGAGGCTCCACGCCGCGTTCGCGAAGAGCAGGTGGTTGTCGCGCCGGAAGGAATAGTTGGCTGTCACGTCGGCGCTGAGGGATTTGCTTTCCTGGTCGGTGATCGCGTACGAGCCGCGTTTAAAGTAGGCGTCACCCGTCCACGTGGCGTAGCGCGTATGGTCGCCGGGATAGAAATCCTCGCGACGGTCGGTGGCGTGCGTGAAGCCAAAACGGCCGATCAGCCTGAGGTTCTCGATCACTTCCCACTCGATGTAGAAGTTCTCGACGATGCTCGCGTACTTGGAGAAGCGTTTCGTCCCCACGGTCGCGTTGTAAAGCGGGTTATAATAAGGTGTGGCCGTCCCGCTGGCAGTCTGTTGGAACGTTCCCAGCACTTTCTTGAGGTTACCGTTATCGTCGTGCGTTGTCCAGTAGGGGTTCAGCTGCGCGTACTCCGAGAAACTGCCGTACGGGGAGTCGTCCGCCCGGTTAAAGGAAAGGCTCAGCACGTTCCGGAAGATGAACGCGTCGTAACGGTACGAGAGGTTGATCGACCCGGAGATGGTCTCCCTGTTCGAGCCTTTCATCACTCCCGCGATGTGGTTGTACGAAATGTCTATGCCGTATTTCATGATCGCGTCGCCCCCTTCCAGGCGCAACGCGTGCTTTTGCCCGATACCGTCCCGCAACGGCTTGGAGAGCCAGTAGGTGTTGACGCCCGAACGGACGTTCTTGAGTATTTCATTGTATTGCTCGCGCAAGAACTGGTGGGCGACGGGCGCCGTGGAGGTATATCTCCCGGCATTCTCCTCCACTTGCAGTTTCTCGGCGGCATCGCACAGGTCGTAGAAGCTCAAGTCGGGAGCCTGCAAGTTCAAGTCGCCGGTATAAGTGAAGCGTATCTCCCCCTCTGCCGGAGGGATCGTCTCCACCACCACCACGCCGTTCGCGGCCTTCGACCCGTAGATGGCCTTCGCTGCCGCGTCCTTCAGCAGGGTGACGGTAGCGATGCGGTTGATGTCAAGGTCATACACCTGCGTCGAGGAGACGGGGAAACCGTCCAGGATAAATAACGGCTCGTTCGGGTTCCCGCTGTACTCCCCCTTCAAGTCGGGGAAGGAAGAGGCGCCGCGCACCTGTATATCCGGCAAGCGGTTCGGGTCAGAGCCGGCGTCCAGGTTTTCCGTGATCACGAACGCCGGGTCGAGGTTCTTCAGGCTATTCAGCAGGTTTCCGTTCCCGAGGCGCTTCAGGTCCTCGCGCGTGAACGTCGAGGCGCTGCCCGTGAAACTCTCCCGTCGCCGCGTGAACAGGCCCGTCACCACCACGTCATCCAGCACACCGGGCTTTTCTTTCATCCGCACCGTTAGCGGCTTTACCTCCTCCCCTTCTTTCACCGGCTCTATCGTCACCTCCACGCTCTCCATCCCCACGAACGAGAAGACCAGCGTCGCACCTTCCCGCGGGATGGTCACGCGAAAGCGCCCGTCGGTATCCGCGACGCCGCCCGTCGTCGTTCCCTTCACCCGGATCGCGGCACCGGGCAACGGCGCGCCGCGCTCGTCCTGGACGATACCGGCGACGACGATCGTCACCCCGCGCGTTACCTGCGCTCCCGGGCGAGGAAGCAACAACACGTACTCTTTCTCCTGCCGGTACGTGTACGGGAGGTCGCGCAGCACGATGTCCAACGCCTCGTCCAGCGCGACGTCTTTCAACTCGACGCTCACTAACGCCTTCCCGTTTACCTGGAGCGTGTTGTACATGAAGTACACGCCCGCTTGTTTCTTGATCTCTTGCAGCACCTCCTCCAGCGTTCTATTCTCGAAGCGCGCCGTCATCCGCGGCTGCGTCATCCCGGCGATAGCAGGGAAGACAAGCAGCACGAATACCGAAAAATGAGCAGCTCTCGTGGCTATCATCCATTTTTTCTTCATACTTTCGTGTTGTTAGTTTATATTTTGGTCGTTCCGCGACGACCACTTGCCAGGGGGAGCGTTACCGCGCTCCTCCTTTTTATTATTATTCCTTGTCACTTCAATCTTTCCGTCCCGCAACGAGAAGCGGATCTCGGCCAGCTGCTCGATCACCCGCAGCACGTCCTGCAACGGGAGGTCGCGCCCCACCGTTCCCGTGAACGGTATCCCCTCGATCCCGGCGTCACGGTACACGAACTCCACGTCATACCATCGTTGCAACTGCCGCGTGATCTCCCCGAGCGGCATCTCCACGAAGTCGAACACCCGGTGAATCCACCCCAGGTCGATCGACAAGTTCGCCATCGACACCTCCAGCCCGTCGCCCGTCCACACGGCACGCGTGCCGGCCTCCAGCACCCGCTCCTCGTCGCCCGCCCGTACCCGCACGCGTCCCTTCTCCAGCGTCGTCACCACCCGCGTCTCGTCGCGATAAGCCGCGACGTTGAATTGCGTCCCGATCACCTCCACCCGCGTCCCTCCGCTTTCGACGATGAACGGTCGGGCATCGCCGGAGACCTGGAAATACGCCTCGCCCCGGAGGAACACCTCCCGCCGGTCGCCCGCGAACGACGCCGGGTAACGAAGCTCGCTATCCGCGTTCAGCCACACCCGGCTGCCGTCGGAAAGCACCAGGAAGTACTCCCCTCCCCGCGGGACGATCAACACGTGATAGAAGCTCCCGGCGGGCGTCCCGACATCCCGGTAACTCAACCCTATCGTGTCGGGCATCCCGCGGAATCCCAGCATCGTGTCGGTGACGACGACGCCCGCTCCCAACGCCATCTCCCGCCCGTCGGGGAGGCGCAACACGGCCCGTCTCTCGCCCGGCAACATCTCCTCCCACGAGAGGGCGGGAGGCGACGGGGTTTGCCGCGACAGCCAGTACGCGCCGCCAAGCAACAGCGCCACACATGCCGCCACGATGAACAGTCTACGGGAGAGGCGTCCCGACGGCCGCGCGATGTCGCGCGCGACGCGTTGCCATGCCAGCCGCTCGTCCGCCCGTTCCCATGCCGCGACCCGCCGGGCCTGCCGGTACGCGCGCGTCGCTTCACTGAACAGTCGCTTGTTTTCTCCCGACTGCATCCACGCCTGCCACCCCGCGCGTTCCGCACGGGAGAACTCGTGCTTGCAGTACGAGACGACCCATTCCGTCCATTTTTCCATTTTCCGTGGTTCTTTTTTTGTCAGAAGTAGAAAACGGGAAAAACGGGTGACAACCCGGTAGATTATTTCTCAGGAAAATGACGCGGGCGGGAAGCGACGCGCGCGGAGCGAGAGTAGCAGGATG
>JAIRKS010000103.1 GCA_031259905.1 Odoribacteraceae bacterium | reverse complement strand
GCGTCAAGGGGTGCAACGTTGTCCTGGAAGAACTCGACGCCGTCACCGGTAGCGCCGACGATAAGGCGCGCCTGCGAGGGGAGGCCCTGGCCCTGCGCGGGTACTACTATTTCATGCTCGTGAACCTCTTCGCGCAGCCCTACAACGCGCCGGGGATCGACGTGTACGCGACGCCCGGCGTGCCCCTCGTCCTCTCCTCCGGCGTGCTCGACATTTTCCCGGCGCGCGCCTCCGTGGGGGCCGTCTACGACCAGGTGGAGAAGGATCTCCTCGAGGCGGCGGCCTTGCTCTCGCGCCACGGGCAGTTCAAGAGCCGCTTCAAGGCGAGCGATCTCTTCGCGTACATGCTGCTGTCGAGGATGTACCTCTACATGGAGCGCTGGCCGCTGGCGATCGCTTACGCCGACTCGGTCATCGACCGCCGACCGGGGCTTCTCAACCTCGCGTCCGTCACCCCGAAGCCGACGAGCACGAACAACAGCAACACGGTGAACGTGTATAGTTCCTCCTCCCCGGAGGTGATCTGGACGTTCTCGCGGACGCACGCCACGAGCGCCACCGGCGAGTATTACTCTTTCTTCTTCCTCTCGCGGGCGAACAGCGCGATGTTGCCGCCGTACACCGTCTCGCGGGAGCTTGTCGATCTCTACGATCACGACCCGACGTTCCTCGCGAACACGGGCGACCTGCGTCCCTGGATGTTTTACACGAAGTACATCTACCCGGCCTCCGGGCAATACGTCCTCTACTACGGCAACAAGTTCGGGTCGCTCTCCGTCGACCAGCTGGGAGGGAAAGGCCTGCGCGTCGCCGAGGCTTACCTGAACCGTGCCGAGGCACGCGCGCGGGAAGGAATGACGCGAGAGGCGCTCGACGACCTGAATTTCCTCAGGAGACACCGCCACGCCGACGGGTACGCGGACGTGCAGCTCGCGGATATCCCCGGCGGCAACCTCCTGCAGTTCTGCCTCGACGAGCGCCGGCGCGAGCTGGCCTTCGAGGAGCACCGCTGGTTTGACCTCCGTCGCCTGGGGATGCCGCCGATCAAGCACGTCTTTTACGGCGAGACCCAAAACGTCCCGCGCGAGATCACTATCCCCGCGGAGCGTTACCTCTTCCCGTTCTCCCGCGCCGTGCTGGAAAGAAACCCCGGCCTCGTCCCCAACCCTTGAATCATTCACGATAAAACGATAACGAAAATGAAAAACATCATACTTTTATTCATCGCCTGCCCGTGGATCGCCGCCTCCTGTTACCGCGAGGAAAATCCCGGCAGGAGCCAGGAGCCGGAGAACGTGTACAGCGAGTACACCTTGCCGCAGGGCAATCACCCGTACGACGCGAACATCGTCGAGTTCTTCAGGCAATACAACACCCTCATCCTTTACCGCTACCAGCCGAGCGATATCTACTGGAACGAGACGATGAGCATCGGCGCTTTCCGCTGGGACGCGGAAAATCCCGCCAACTCCGTGCAGGGATACTACTACACGCCCGCCGACGAGGAGTATATCGGCGAGCAGCTCGTGCTGATCCGCGAGAAGTTTCTCCGCCACTTCACCCGCCCGGAGGTGTTGCGCGGCCTCCTGCCGAAGAAGATCTTCCTCGCCGACACGTTCGGGATACAGTACCTCTCGTGGGCAGGGAACGTCCCGTCGGGGCTGGGCACGTTTTATTCCATCCCCGCCTACATGGGTATCGACTACATGCTCTTCTCGTGGGGCGGGCGGAGGATAACCACCATGACCGCCGCCGAGAAGAATACCTACAAGTACGAGACTTTTAACAACTTCTTCGCGAAACTCGTGTCGTCCGGGAAGCTCGTGCCGCCCGCGGCCTTCTCCGCCTCCACGGACTATTCCAACGCGTGGCCGCCGGCCGCGTCCCGCGGGGCGCTCGGCGTCATGCCCAACCAGAACGGCTCGCTGACGCCAACGTCCGACTGGAACACGTACATCTCCGTGATCGCGCGGACGCCCGTCGACGTGCTCCTCGCGCAACCCACGATCCCCGCCTCCGGCATCCCCTCCGCGTCGGACTTCACCGGCTACCTTCACCCCGACATCGACGTCAACGGTAAGATACGGGAGAAGTACCAGGTCATCCTCGACTACTTCGATGAAACATTCGGCATTGACCTGCAAGGCATCGGCAATGATCTCGAACGGTAAATCTTTAAAACGGAAACAACCATGAAACGATTACTCTTTATCGTCCTTGTCGCGTGTGCCGCCTGCACGATCTTGCCGGCCGGCGCGCGCGACATCCACTCCCGGCAGCCCTCGCCCGACAGCACGCGAGGCATCCGCTTCCTGCCGCTCTCGCTCGACGAGGCCACGCGCCTGGCCGGCGAGCAGGACAAGCTCGTCTTCGTCGACTGCTACACCAGCTGGTGCGGGCCATGCAAGCAGATGGCCAACGTCGTGTTCCCCCGCGAAGAGGCCGGCGACTTCTTCAACCCCCGCTTCGTGAGCGTGAAGTTCGACATGGAGAGGGGAGAGGGGAAGGAGATCGCCACGCGGTACGCCGTGGACGTCTACCCGACGTTCCTGCTGCTGGCGGCGGACGGGCAGGAGATCAACCGCGTGATCGGCTCCGCGCCGCTGGAAAGCTTCATCGAGAAGGTGGCGGCGGCCATCGCCCCGCGTAACGACATGGCCACGCTCGCGGCGGAACATGCCGGCGGGAAGATGAGCAAGGAACGGACGCGGGATTTCATCCTCCGCCTGAGGGACGCCTACCGCGATAGCCTGGTGGCGGTGGTGACGGACGAGTTGATGCGTCGCCTCGACGAGCAGGAAAAGTGCTCGCCGGGATACTGGCCGCTCTTCCGCGACGCGCGGATCGTCCCCGTCTCGTCGCCGCACTTCCTCTTCCTGCTGGACAACCTCGCGGCCTTCGAGCAGGCCGTCGGGAAGGAGGAGGTCGCCCGCCGGCTAAAGGGTTTCAGGGGACTGGACGAGTACCTCGCGTCCGCCCGCTCCTACCGGGAGGGCAACCGGGAGAAACGCTTCCTCCTCGACCACGCGCAGGCGCTCTACTTCTCCCGCGATAAGTCGAGGGAGATCGCCGACGAGCTTTTCCGCGCGCTGGACGACAACGAGAGGGTCGACACGACGTACTGGCCGCTCTTCCACCTGCTCGCGTTCAACGAGTGGGGCATGGAACGCTTCGACTACCTCCTCGAACACCGCGAGGCGTTCTACCGGACGCGCGGGCAACAGGCCGTCGACCAGACCATCCGGCACACTCACGTATACAAGCTGATGATGATCATCAAGGGGTACGACAAGAGCGCCACGGTCGAGGATCTCGACAGGATGTCGCGCCAGGTGGCCGCGCACGACCTCCCCGCGCTCGAGCCGCTGATCGCGATGACGCGGGCCTACGCGCGCCGCGACCCGCGGGAGCTGCTCGACGCCTGCCGCGAGGCGTTCCCGTTGTTTGACGACAACCTCGCGCTGAATGTCGCGCCGACGCTGGTCGTTTTCCTGCGGGAGAACCTGCCCGGCGAGCAACGCGAGGAGTTTTCCCCGCTCCTCTCCGGCCTGATCACGAGCGCCCGGAGCGACGTGCTGAAACGGACGCTCGCGCGCCTCTTGCCCGACACTTTATAACACGCGGGCATGAAAACGTTGATCTACATCCTGCTTTTCCTCCTCCCCGCGTCGTCCTCCCTCGCGCAGGGGATCACCCTGCAGGAAATGCCCTTCGAGGAGGCCCTTCGCCGGGCGGGCGAGCAGGGGAAGTTGCTATTTATTGACTTCTACACGGGGTGGTGCATGCCTTGCGCCGAGATGGCCCGACGGCTGGAGACGGGGAAGGCGGCCGCCGACTTCTTCTCCCCGCGGTTCGTGACCGTGAAGTTCGACCTCGAGCACGGCGAGGGGAAGGTGTTGCGCGACCGGTTCGGGATCACCGGCATCCCCACTTACCTCATCTGCGCGCCCGACGGGACGGAGTTGTACCGCCGCGTGGGAGCGCTCCCCCTGGATCTTTTCATCGAGAAGATGGCGACGGGAGCGGATCCGGCGAACGCCATCCGCGCGCTGGAGGAGGCGTATGACGCGGGGACAATGTCGAACGAGCGCGTGATGGATTACCTGAATATCCTGATCGAGGGGGGACACGTCGAGCGAAGCGTCGAGGTGGCCGCGCGCCTCCTCGCCGGGCTGACCGACGAGGAGAAGTGCTCCCCGCGTTACTGGCCCGCGTTCAAGGATCGCCACGTCACGCCCGCCGCGTCGCCGAACTTCATCTTCATGATGGATCACCTGGAGCGTTTCCGGGAGAACGTGCCCGCGGGGGAGATCGACAGGAAGATCGAGGAGAATTTTTACCCGCTGAACGGCTTCCTCGTCGGTCACGAGGTGGAGGGTGGCTTGCCGTTGCTCGACGCGCTGGACGGCATCATTCACGCGTACGACCTGCCCGGTAAGGCACGGCTGGCGGCGGCCGCTGCGCTCTCGCGCGTGTTGCTCGCCGGCGATGTCGCGGGCATCGTCGCGCTGCTGGAACGCGACTTGCCGGACGGGACGATCCCGCTCTGGCAATGCGAGAAGGCTCTGGAGCTTGTCGCGACCCGCGGCGACGATTCCTCGCGGCAACGCCTGGCGAGGCTGGGCGAGCGACTGCTGGATGTCGCGGACGCGCCGGTGGGGAAGGAGCGGGTCAGGCGCGCGTTTCAAGTTTTCATGTAAACAAAAAGGGCACGCGGGACGGGATGTCTCGCGTGCCCTCGTTTTACCGGCTACCTACCTCTTCCACCGCTTGTGCGACCAGAGCCAGCCGGCGGGACTTTCCTCTATGTTTTGCTCGAGGAGGCGGAGGTACGTCGCGGTGATCTCCGAGGGCATTGCCCGCGCGGGATCGCCGCAAATTTCCTTGCAGGTGAAGCGGTACTTGCCGCGGGAGATCCTGACGACGTGCAGGTAAACGACGGCAGAGCCGGTCGCGCGGGCGAGCTTCTCGACGCCGGGGAAGACGCTCGTCTCCTGGTGCAGGAAGCGGAAGCGGGAGGTGCCGCTCACGACCCGTGGGCACTGGTCCGCGAGGAAAAGGTAGACGGAAGGGGTGCCGCGGTTGGAGATGAGGTGCCGCGCGATGGCGTTGCGCGGGATCATGTTCATGCCGAAACGGGAACGGATCTCGAGGAACAGCCGGTCGAGAACGCCCGACGATAGCGGCTTGTAGACGGTGTTGACGCTGGCCGTGAGGAAGAGCGGCAACGCGTTGAGTAGTTCCCAGTTCCCGCAATGCCCCATGCTCGCGATCACGTGCCGTCCTTCCCCCAGGTGCTTCTCGATGATCTCGCTGCCGACGACCTCGATCTTCTCGCGTTGTCGCCGGGCGGTGATGCCGAGGGACTTGATGACTTCCACGAAGCTGTCGCAGGAGAAACGGTAGAAGTCGCGCGCGATGGCGGCGATCTCGTCGTATTTCTTGCCGGGGAAGGAGCGGGAGAGGTTCTGTATCACGACGCTTTTCCGGTAGGCGAAGACGTGGCACGCGAACAGATAGAGTAGCCCGGCGAACTTGTAGAGCAGCCCCATCGGCAACAGGCTCGCCGCGTAAAAGAGAGCGTGGACGACGGGATATAACATGGCGTGGCGCACGCGTTTCATCTTCCTTCACGTTTGGAGTGACGATCGCGTGACAGCGGACTTTTTTCTTGTTTAGCTTGTTTCATCGTATGACTATTTCGTGATGACGACGCTTCCCCGCGGCAAGCGGGGCGCGTCATTTGGCCCGTAATATTAAACAAAAGAATGACGCGGGACAAACGCCGGGGAGATGACGCGGGAAAAAAATAAATTCACGGGCTATCCCCGCGAGACACGGCCATCGCCCCGCCGCTCGTGGGCGAAGATCGCCTGCTCGTGGAGGAAGATCGCCCGGTCGTGGGCGAAGATCGCATGCTCGTGGGCGAAGATCGCATGCTCGTGGAAGAAGATCCTCCACGAGTGGAGGAAGATCCTCCACGAGTGGAGGAAGATCCTCCACGAGTGGAGGAAGATCCTCCACGGGTGGAGGAAGATCCT
>JAIRKS010000083.1 GCA_031259905.1 Odoribacteraceae bacterium | reverse complement strand
ACAAGGAGGGCGACTTACCTGACAAGGGAAGTCGACTTACCTGACAAGGAGGGCGACTTACCTGACAAGGGGAGGCGACTTACCTGACAAGGGGAGGCGACTTACCTGACAAGGGAAGGCGGCAACACTGACCAGTGAAGGCGGCACCACTGGCCACTGAAGGCGGCAACACTTACAAGGGAGGGCGGCTACTGCCGCGAGGGTATTCTATTTTTTCCTGGCGATCATCAGGCCGTGGCGGAGGGGGAGGAGGATGTTGTCCACGCGGTCGTCGTGCCGCGCTTCATCGTTGAAGGCTTGTATGGCGCGGGCGCGCGGGTCATTCGTGTCGGGGTCGAGCACCTTGCCGTCCCAGAGGACGTCGTCGGCGACGACGAGGCCGCCGCTCCTGGTCTTTTCCATCGCGAGACGGTAGTACGCGGGGTACTCCCGCTTGCCGGCGTCGATGAATACCAGGTCGAACTCCTCGCGCAGCGCGGGGATCACGCGCCGGGCGTCGCCGTGGTGGAGGATGACGCGCGACGCGAGGCCGGCGCGTTCGATGTACGCGCGGGCGATGTCGGCGGTCTCGTCGTCGTTGTCAATGGTGTGGAGGATGCCGTCGGCGGTCATGGCGGTGGCCATCGCGATGGCGGAGTAGCCGGTGAATGTGCCGATGTCGAGGACCCTTCTCGCGTTGACGAGGAGGCAGAGGAGGCGGAGGAGGTTGCCTTGCATCCATCCGGAGGTCATGCGGGGGTATGGCGATCGTTCGCGTGTTTCGCGGTAGAGTTCGGCGAGTAGCGGGGGTTCCGGCGTGCCGTGCTCGAGGGCGTATCGTTCGATGTCGCGGTCCATGTCAGCGGTAGACGAGCGTGGTTTGTTGGCCGTCGTCGAAGATTTCGCGCGCGACGCGGGCGAGGGTATCCGGGGTGATCGCGTTGACGCGGGCGATGGTCTCGTCGATGGTCTCGATCTCGTCGAAGGCGAGGAAACTTTTCCCGTTGGCGAGCATGACGTGCTCGGGGTTTTCCGCGGCGATGATGATTTGGCCGGTGACCCGCGCGCGTGCGCGCTTGAGTTGCAGGGGGCCGAGGGGTTGCTCGCGCAGGCGTTGCAGTTCCCGTAGGCAGAGGTCGGTGCATCGCTCGATGTTTGCCTTGTCGCAACCGAAGTAGAGGAGGTAGTAGCCGGTGTCGGAGTAGGGGGTGTAGACGGCCTCGACGTTGTACGCCAGCCCGTGGCGCTCGCGTATGTTGAGGTTGAGGCGGGAGTTCATGCCGCCGTCGCCAAGGAGGTTGACGAGGAGGGAGAGGGGGACGCGTTCGTCGCGCGTGTAGTCGTAGGCGATGTTTCCGATGGCGCAATGTCCCTGGTGGGTGGCCTTCTGGACGTCGCGGCGGCGTGGGGTGTAGGCGGCGGGTGGTCGTCGCCCGGTGGTTGGCGTCCCGGCGGGGTAGCCGGCGAAGTGTCGCTCGACGATGCGGAGGAGTTTCTCGAAGGGGATGTCTCCGACGGAGCTGATGACCATGCGCGCGGGGTGGTAGTTGCGGGAGACGAAGCGGGTGATGGCTTCCCTGTCGACGCGCCGGATGGCGTCGGCGTTGCCGAGGATGTCGCGGGCGATGGGGTGTCCCTCGTAGAGGAGTTGCTCGAAGTCGTCGAAGAGGAGATCGGCGGGGGTGTCCTTGACGGAGTTGATCTCGTCGAGGATGACCTCTTTTTCTTTTTCCAGTTCCCGCGCGGGGAAGGTGGAGTGGAAGACGATGTCGGAGAATAGCTCGATGGCCCGCTCGTAGTGGTCGGGCGTGAAGGTGGCGTGCACGCAGGTGTCTTCTTTCGTGGTGTAGGCGTTGAGTTCCCCGCCGACGTCTTCCATGCGGCTGAGTACGTGGTAGGCTTTCCGTTTCCCGGTGCCCTTGAAGAGGAGGTGCTCGATGAAGTGGGCGATGCCGGTTTCTTCCTCGTGCTCGTCGCGGCTCCCGGCGTTGATGATCAGCCCGCAGCAGGCGGCCGCCCCGTGGACGCGCTGGTGGACGAGTCGCAGGCCGTTGGGCAGGATGGTGGTCTGGTGCATGTCGTTTTCCTGTCGCCGGGGGGTTACTCGATGGTGACGCTTCCTCCCGTGACGTCGAGCGACAGGCGGCTGTTGTATTGCTTGTCGCCGACGAAGCCGCTCTCGACGGATACTTTCTTTTTCATGGTGGGTTTTGTTTCCAGGACGAAGTCGCGGGGGAGCTTGATCTTGATGTTATCGTGCCTGAAGTTGACGTTGAAGCCGCCGCCGGGCTGTATGGAGAGGGCGATTCTCGTGCCGGAGGCGGTGATATCGACGGCGGAGAAGAGGCGATCGACGGAGTGCACGGCGAGTTGTCCCGACCGGGTGTCCGCGCGGAGTGCCCCGCGGAGGTGTTGTATCTCGCTTTTCGCGCCGGCGGCGTGGAGGTTGACCTCGTCGACGCGACCGAGGTAGAGGCTTCCGCCGGAGCATTTCGCGATGACCTCGCCGGCCTCGATGATGTCGACGTGGCTTCCATCGCCGGTAAGTTTGAGGCGCTCGCCGGAGCGGATGTTCACGTTTGCCGAGGAGAAGTCGCCGGTGAAGCGGTTGACGTCCTGTACCTCGAAGTTGCCTCCCGTTAGTTTCGCGGTGAAGTCTCCCTCGACGTGCCGCGCCTTGAAGTCGCCGGAGATGACCTCGACGTTGAGGTCGCCGGTGAAGTCTTCCAGGAAGACGTTGCCGTTTTTGTTGGCGATGCCGAGTTTTTTCCCTTTCGGTACTTTCACGTGGTAGTCCACGTAGACGGACACGCCGTGGAAAAGCTTTTTAAACGTGAGGTCTTTCTCGAGGAGCGTGTTCACGTGCAGGATGCCCGGTCGTTCGGTGACGTCGATCTTCAGGTATTCCATGACTTCGTCCGCTTTCTCCAGGGTTTTCGCCTTGACCATGATTTCTGCCTTGATCTCGAATTGGTCACCTCCCTGGCGGACGTCCACGTTCCCCAGGCGGTTGAGCAGGATGAGTTCTTGAAAACGGTCTGCCGGGTAGACCCGGTTGAACTCGCTCGCGCGTTCTTGCGCGGTGGCGCTGAACGCGCACGATAACGTGAGAAGCAGGATGGTTGTTTTCATCGTTTCACTGTTTTAGTTTGTTTCTTCTATTTGCTTGTATTTCGCGGCAAGGTAGGCGAGCATTCTGCTGAACGTCCCCGTGGCTTGTCGCGTCGATGAATAGATTTCTCTCTTTTGTAGTCTCAGGATGAGTTGCCCGTACAGCGCTTGCAGGGCGAGTTCCACGTCGGGAGTTTCCTCGGCCGCGGTGCTCTTTTGGCGGAAGGCCGCCAGGTGCGGGAGGGCTTCCGCGTGCAGCCGGCGGTAGAGCGGGTCTCCCTCCTGGAGGAGGAGGTAGAGGTGCAGTTCGAGGAGTTCGTTCAGCGCGTTTTTCACGACCTGGAGGTGTCCTTTTCCCGTCACGCCTTCCTTCCTTGCCATCTCGATCAGGTTATCGTACCACTCGAGCAGCGCGGCGCGACCGGCCTCGTCGACGCGGGAGGGCAGGATGACGTGCTGCTCCACTTGCCGGATGTCCATCCGGAAGGCGCGCAGCATGTCCTCCACCTGCCACATGTAGAGGATGTATTCCGCCAGGTTTTCTTTTCGTTTTTCTCTCGCGATGAACATTGCTATTCCCGGTTTAGTTATCTTCCTTCAGGCGATCGATCATCCGCCGGTCGCGTTTCGTTGGTCTTCCCGTGCCGCGGTCGCGTTGCTCGTGCCGGGCGTTTGCTTCTTTCAGGATCTCCAGTCGTTCCAGCGGGGTCGTTTCTTCCGCGCACGTTGCCGCGAGGGGGGCCGACACGCGCTTGTCGATGACTTGCTTCACGAGGAAGTCCCGTTCGACGGGGGGTACGCGCACGCTGATCGTGTCTCCTGCTTTTATCTCCCGCGATGCCTTGACGCGTGTTCCCTCGATCGAGACGCGTCCCTTGCCGCACGCGTCGGTTGCCGACGAGCGGGTCTTGAAGATCCTCACTGCCCAGAGCCATTTATCTACCCGTGTCTTTTCCATCTTTTCCCGTTCGCGGGTTCACGTCGCGAATCCCTTGTTGTTGTACATGCACATGGTTTCTTCCGTTCCCGCGAGGACGAAGGAGGCGATGACTTGCTCGCAGAGCGATAGCGCGGCCGGGAGAAGGGCCTCTTCCGCGGGTGTCCACGGGGAAAGGACGTAGTCCGCTTGCTCGCCGCGACGGAAGTCGTTGCCGATGCCGACGCGCAGCCGGGCGTACGATCGCGTTCCCAGCCACTCGTTGACGCTTTTCAGTCCGTTGTGCCCGCCGTCGCTGCCGTTGGCCCGCAGGCGTATCGTGCCGAAGGGCAGCGCGATGTCGTCGCCGATGACCAGCAGCCCCGGCAGGGGTACTTTTTCTTTTTCCATCCAGTAGTTCACGGCACGCCCGCTGTTGTTCATGAAGGTGTTCGGTTTCAGCAGCACGAGCTGGCGTCCCTTGAGCCTCGTCGCGGTGACGGCGCCGTGGCGCTTCTCTTCAAAAACGGCATTGGACGCCCTCGCGAAGGCGTCCAATACTTTAAACCCGATGTTGTGCCGTGTATCCCGGTACTCGGGGCCGGTATTTCCCAGGCCGGTGATGAGGTATTTTATCTTCTCCACGGTCAACGAGCGGTCGCGTTATTTCTCTTGTTGCTGTTGTTGTGCTGCCGCTCTTGCTGCTCTCGTCAGTTTCACTTGCACGATGACCACGTTTTTCGCGTTCATGATCTCGATGTTCTCGAATTGCGCGTCCATGACTTTGATGGATTTCCCGACGCCCAGTTTCTCGACGTTAAACAGCAACTCGTCGGGCATGTCTTTCATGAATGCCTTGACTTTTAGCTTGCGCGTGGTCACGTTCAACTTGCCGCCGGCTTGCACTCCCTCGGCGAATCCTTCTGTCTTGACCGGCACCTCGAGCACGATCGGCTTGTCCTCGAACGTCTGGTAGAAGTCGACGTGCAACGCCTTGTCGGATACCGGGTGGAACTGCACGTCCCGCATGATGGCGTCGTACACTTTCTCTCCGAGGCGCAGCTTGACCAGGTAGACGTGTGGCGTGTAGAGCAGTTTGCCCAGGTCACGCTCGGTCACCGAGAAGTGCACGTTTTCCCCGCCGCCGTACAGCACGCAGGGTACTTTTTCGTTCACGCGTAATGCCTTGGTTGATTTCTTACCGACATTTTCTCTGATCTCTCCTTTTAACTCAAAAACTTGCATGTTACATTACATTGTGTGCTACTCAAACGCGGGCTTGTCTCCCCGGGGTTTCAGGCCATGCCCGCGTTCCCATTACACGATTGTTAATATCCCCGTGAAAAAACATGCCGCGAAGGTATAAAATTTCTGCTGAAAAAGCGCCTTGTCGCGCGGCTACCCCGTGGCGCACGCGTGCGCCTTGACTTATCCTACTCGCCGCGTCTCTTTTCCCCGCACGTTTTACATTTTGTCTTGAGAAAATTCAGTTTCCCGCCGCAGTGTATGCACAATCCTTTCGAGCGTCGTTCCTGCTCGAGGTTGTAGCGTTCGAGGAGGGGGGTGTTTGCAAAAATGTCGGACATGATCATCCCGTCGCGATGCTTCTTCTTCGCGGGGTACTGGAAGGTGACCGTCTTCAGGGCGGTACACCCGGCGAAAGCGTTAGCGCCAATCCACACGCTGTCGGCCAGCGGGAAGGTGACGCTTTCCAGGCCGGTGCACGACATGAACGTCTCGCCCGGGACGCGTATCCTGCCGGGGACGGACGCGGGGGGGCGCGAGAAGATGATCTTCTCCAGCCCGCTGCAGCCTTTGAAGATCCCGTCGCCGTGGAGGGCCTCCACGGGGAAGACGAGTTCACGGATACCCGTGCAGCCGGAGAACGCTTCGGCGTTGATTTTTTCGACTGTTCCCGGGATGACGAGGTTTGCGAGGCCGGTGCAGTCCTTGAACGCGCGGGAGGAGATGTACTTCACGCTCCCCGGGAAGACGACGCGCTCGAGTCCCGCGCAGCCCTCGAAGGCTCCCGTGCCGATGTGCTCGACCTTGCCGGGGATCTCCACGTTTTTTATGCCGGAGTAAAACCGGAAGGCTTGCTCGTCGATGTACCGGGCCTTGGGCGAGATCGTGATCGTCGCGTGGACGGATTTCTCCACGCGTTCGAGATCCTCGTGGGAGAATGTCACGGCGGGATGACGGATGGCGATTTTCTTTTTCCTGTACAGTTTCTCTGTCGTGCTGTACGGGGCAATGTAGATGACTTTAAGATTGTCGCAACCGTCGAAGGCGTCCGCCCCGATGGATTGAACGCTGTCGGGGATTTTGATTTTTGCCAGCCGCGTGCAGCCGGCGAAGGCCCTGTCGCCTATCGTTTGCAGCCGGGAGCGATCGAAGGAGACATCCTTTAGCCCGGTGCATCCCGCGAACGCGCCTTCACCGATGACCGTCACGCTGTCGGGGACGGCGATTCTCGTCATGCAGGCAAGTCCCGCGAACGCCTCTTTGCCGATCTCCCTGGTGTCTTCGGGAATCTGTATTGGCTTCAGGAACTCGCAGCCGCGGAACGCGCCCTCGTCGATGATCTTGACGTCGTCGGAGAGGGTAACGTTGACGCGTCCCTCCTTGAAGAAAGGGGCGAGCCAGAGGAGAGGTCCCAGCCTGTTGCCCTCTACCGTGATGTTCTTGACGTTGACGCAGCCCTCGAACGCCGCGGGGGCAACGGAGACGTTGCCGGGGACGGTGATGTTTTCCAGCGCCGTGCAGCCGCGGAACGCGCCTTCCCCGATGCACTCGAGGCCGTCGGGGAAGGTGACGC
>JAIRKS010000080.1 GCA_031259905.1 Odoribacteraceae bacterium | reverse complement strand
GTCGCAGATGTACCCGCGCGCGTCGATGCCGGCGGCGCGGTAGGCTTCCAGCCCGCGGTTTACCAGCTCCTGGTTGAGGTCGTTGAAGACCACCGTGGCGCCCGCCCCGGCGTATGCCGACGCGATGGAGAAGCCGATGCCGTAGGAGGCACCCGTGATCCATGCCACTTTTCCTTGTAATGAAAATAGTTCTTGCATAAGTTATCGTTGTTTGTCGTGTAACGTTCGCGCGATGCCCAGTTCGAGGCCGCGCAGTTCGGCCAGCCCGCGCAGGCGTCCGATGCAGGAATAGCCCGGGTTGGTATGCTTGTGGAGGTCGTCGATCATCTGGTGACCGTGGTCCGGCCGGAAGGGGATGGAGCGCCCGCGCCGCTGTTGTATGTCGAGGAGCGCCCGCGTGACGGCGTACATGTCGACGTCTCCCTCGAGGTGATTGGCCTCGTGAAAATTCCCCTCCGCGTCGCGTTTCGTCGAGCGCAGGTGGGCGAAGTAGACCCGGTCGCCGAGGCGTTCGAGCATGGCGGGGAGATCGTTGTCGGCCCGCGGGCCAAACGATCCCGTGCAGAAGCAAAGGCCGTTGGAGGGGTTGGGGACGGCTTCCGCGAGGAGCGCGAAATCTCGTTCCGTGCTCATGACGCGCGGCAGGCCGAGGATCGGGTAAGGGGGATCGTCCGGGTGTATCGCCAGCACGGCCCCCACCTCGTCGGCCACCGGGGCGATCTCGCGGACGAAGTCGATCAGGTTACGCCGCAACGTCTCGGCATCGATCCCGCGGTAGTGGTCGAGCCGCACCCGGAACTCTTCCAGCGTGAAGCTCTCCTCGGCGCCGGGCAGTCCCGCGATGATGTTACGCGTGAGCCGCTCCCGCTCCTCGCGGGACATGCGGTCGTGCCGCTCGCGTGCCGCGGCGATCTCCTCCCTCGTGTAGAGCGCCTCCGCACCCGGTCGTTCCAGGATGAACAACTCGAAGGTGATGAAGGCCAACCGCTCGAAACGCAACGCGCGCGAACCGTCGGGCATGAGATAGGCCAGGTCGGTACGCGTCCAGTCGAGCACCGGCATGAAGTTATAGGTAATCACCTTCACGCCGCGCGCGGCCAGGTTGCGGATGCTCTGCTTGTAGTTCTCGATGTAGCGTTGGTAATCGCCCTCGCGCGTCTTGACGTGCTCGTGCACCGGTACGCTCTCCACGACCGACCACGTCAGTCCCGCCTCCTCGATCATCGCGGCGCGGCGTTCGATCTCCTCCACCGTCCACGTCTCGCCGTTCTTGACGTGGTGCAGCGCCGTGACGACGCCGGTAGCCCCTGCCTGCCGGATGTCCGACAGCGAGACGGGATCGTCCGGGCCGTACCATCGCCATGTTTGTTCGCTCAATATCATACGTCGTGTGCTTTAGATGGAAAACGCGTCGAAGCCGCCGTCGACCACGAGGATCGTGCCCGAGACGAACCGTGACGCCTCGCTGGCCAGGTAGTGCAGCGATCCCAGCAACTCTTCCGGGTCGCCGAAGCGCCGGTAGGGGGTATGTGCCAGGATCACGCGGGCGCGGTCGGTGTACGACCCGTCGGGGTTCGTGAGCAGCGTCCGGTTTTGTTCCGTGATAAAGAACCCTGGCGCCAGCGCGTTGACGCGAAACCCCTCGCCGAACTTGATCGCGAGTTCTCCCGCCATGTAGCGCGTGAAGTTGGCCACTGCCGCCTTCGCCGCCCCGTACCCGGCCACGCGTGTCAACGGGCGGAGCGCCGATTCGGAGGCGATGTTGATGATATTGCCCGCCCCGCTCGCCACCATCGCCCGCGCGAACACCATCGTCGGCACGACCGTCCCGAAGAGGTTCAGGTCGACCACCTGCTTGAACGCCTCGATCTGCAGGTCAAAGATCGTCTTGTCCGGCGCGATCGTGGCCCCTGGCATGTTTCCCCCGGCGGCGTTCACCAGCACGTCGATCTTTCCGCGTGCCGCGAGGATCTCCTCCCGGTCGCGTTCCAGCGTTCGCGCGTCGAGGACGTCCGCCTCGAGGAACAGCGCGTCGCCCCCCTCGTCGCGAATCCCGGCCACCAGCGCCTCGCCCTTCTCCCGCGCCCGGTCGAGCACGACGACCGTCGCTCCTTGCCCGGCCAGGTAATGCGCCATCGAGGAGCCGAGCACGCCGCACCCCCCGGTGATGACGATCACCTTTCCTTGAATACAAAATAGATTCTCTTGCATGTTTCTCCTTTATTATAGGTGGATATTTTCTTGCTTGCTTTTATCGACTTCGACGCGATGTTACACATTTCTTTCTACAAATCCACGCGGACCCGCGTGATTTTCCCCGTTCTCTTGCCCGTCGGGTGGCGTCACGGGTTTCCCTCCTTGTCCTCGATGAGGTACTCGAGGATACGCTCGCGCGGGTGAAACGGCGAAAGCTCGTCTAACCCCATCGACCGCACGGCGACCTCGATCAGCTCGCTGTCGGGCGCGTCGGTCCCGCGCGAGAAATAGCGCCCGGCGTCGAGCATCGCCCGCAGGGGCACCAGCCCCACCAGCTCGGAGCCAGTGACGCGGACGCCCCGCGCGGCAGCCTGACGGCGGACCTCGTCGAAGGCCGCGTGCACGGGCGTGATGCCGATGTCGGTGAGATTCATGGAAACCTGCGCGATGCCGTACTCCTCGATGTACCACCCGATCGCCTTGACGGCCTTCAACGATCCCGGGATCGTGATCGTCCGCCCGGTGGCGGGATCGATCGTCCTCCTCCCGCGTTCGCGCGTGTCGAGGGCGATAGCGTTGGCCAGCCGCGTGGACGTCGTGTCCAGGTTCACGTTATACGCCACGAGGAAATCTCTCGCCCCGATAGCCGTGGCTCCCGTCCTTGCCGTCCACTCGTCGAGCGCCCCCGGCCCGAAGTCGGGACGCCACTCGACGCTCTTCAACCGTTCGCCCAGCGCCTCGTACCCTCCCTTCCGGCAGTTGGCCAGCTCCGCGCGTTCCGGCGACGCGGCGCCCCGCCCGTACAGGTAGACGGGCACGCGCAACTCTTCCCCCACGCGGCGGGCCAGCGCGCGGGCCAGCGCGACGGTCTCCTCCATCGTGACGCCGGAGACGGGGATCAACGGGCACACGTCCGTGGCGCCGAAGCGGGGGTGTACCCCCTCGTGCTTCCTCATGTCGATCACTTCCGCGGCCTTCTTGATCGCGCGGAAGGCGGCCTCGCGCACCTCCTCCGGCGGGCCGACGAACGTGACGACCGTCCGGTTGGTTGCCTTGCCGGGGTCGACGTTCAGTACACGCACCCCCTCGACCTCCCGGATCGAGGCAGTGATTTGTTCGATAACGCGCGTGTCGTTGCCCTCGCTAAAATTGGGAACACATTCGATGAGTCTTTTCATGCTTATCTCGTTTAGGCGGGCAAAAGTATGGTTTTTCACGAATGTAGGGCGGGAGGGAAGGAATAAAATCAGGCGCGCGACGACGGGTACGCGAAAAAAAATAATCAGAAAACGAGGGGGAGATTGTTTTTTGGTAAGAAAAAAGTCGCTACATTCGCCCCGTACACTAAAAACCACGAAACATAATGTACCAAACAAAGAAGAAATATGAACTATCAACGAGATAATATCACTAACATGGAGC
>JAIRKS010000062.1 GCA_031259905.1 Odoribacteraceae bacterium | reverse complement strand
CATGAAGAAGATCGAATTAAAAACACTGTATCCCTACCTCGTCGCCCTGTTCCTGTTCATCGTCGTGGCTTACGCTTACTTCCCCTCGCTTTTCGAGGGGAAGATCGTCCGGCAACCCGACATCTCCTCGTGGCGGGCGGCCGCGAACGAGATCCTCCAGCACGAGAAACAGACGGGGGAGGTCGCCTCCTGGACGAACTCCATGTTCGGGGGGATGCCCTCGACGATGATCTTCACGCGTTACAAGGGCAATCTCCTCGAGCCGGTGTACCGCTGTCTTTTCCTCGGGCCGCGCCCGGCGAGTTACCTGATCGTGGCGTTCGTCAGCTTCTTCCTCTTGTTGCTGTCGTTCCGCGTCGACTACAAGGTCGCCATCGCCGGGGCGCTCGCCTTCGGCTTTTGCGCGTACAACTTCCAGATCATCATGGTGGGGCACAACTCGAAGATGATCGCCATCGCCCTCTCCCCGGCGGTGCTCGCGGCCGTGGTGCACGCCTTCCGCGGTCACCGCTGGACCGGTGCCGCCCTCTTCGGCATCGCCCTCGCGTTCGAGATCCTCGCCAACCACCCGCAGATCACCTATTACCTCGCCTTCATCGTCATCGCCCTCGGCCTGGCCGAGCTGGCAAGGGCGTGGAAGGAGAACACCCTCCCGGCGTTCTTCAAGACGGCGGCGGTGCTCGCGGTGATGGCCGGCCTCGCCGCCGGGACAAACGTCAACCACCTGTGGCCGACGTGGGAGTACGGGAAGCAAACCATGCGCGGCGGCTCCGAGCTTGTCGCGGAAGGGCAACAGAAAAGCGACGGCCTGGACAAGCAGTACGCCACCGCGTGGAGCTACGGCGTCGGGGAGTCCCTCAATCTCCTCGTCCCCAACTTCCGCGGGGGGGCCTCCGCGCCCTTCGACCGGCAGTCGGAGACCTACCAGGCCCTCGCCCGCTCGAACGACCCGTACGCCAACGCCGTCTACCAGCAGCTGCGCGTCTACTGGGGGCCGCAAGGCTCCACGGCGGGGCCGATGTACATGGGGGCCGTCGCCGTCTTTCTCTTCCTGCTGGGGGCGTTCGTCGCCCGCGGGCCGGTGAAGTGGGCGCTCGTCGCGGTCTCCCTCCTTGCCCTCGCGCTCGGGTGGGGACGGCATTTCATCCTCGCGGACATCTTCCACGATCACGTCCCCCTCTACAACAAGTTCCGCGTCCCGTCCATGATCCTCGTCGTGCTGCAAGTCACGATCCCCCTGCTGGGATTCCTCGCCCTCGACGCCATCATCAAGGGCAAGATCGGGCGTCTCGACGCGATCAAGGCGTTGAAGACTGCCGGCGGGATCGCGGCGGGCGCGTGCCTCCTCTTCGCGCTCTTCCCGGCGATGGGCGGTGATGGCCTCGCCGCGGGGGAGGAGCAGCTCCTGGGGTATCTCGGCGACGCGCCCCGCGCGGGTGTTCGTGACGCCCTCCAGGCCGATAGGCTGGGCTTGCTCCAGGCCGACGCGTTCCGCTCGCTGGCCTACATCCTCCTGGCCGCGGGCGTCGTCTGGGCGGTCATCGCCGGGAAGGTGAAGGGGACGACCGCTACCGTCGCCGTCGCCGCGCTGGTCGTTGCCGACGCGTGGACGATCGACAAGCGATACCTCAACGAGAGCCATTTCACGAGTAACCGCGAGTTCAATAGCCAGTACCTCCCGCGGCCCGTCGATAAGGCCATCCTCCTCGACAAGACGCCCGATTTCCGCGTCCTCGACCTCACGACGGATCCCTTCAACGACGCGCACCCCAGCTATCACCACAAGACGATCGGCGGGTATAGCGCCGCCAAGCTCCAGCGATACCAGGACATGATCGATCTCTTCATTGCGCCGGAGATCCGGGCGCTCGCGCGGGAGCTGGAGAACGCCAGGGATCTCCCCGCCGTCGAGGAGAGCCTCGCCCGGCAGAAGGTGTTGAACATGCTCAACACGAAGTATCTTATCCACGACCCCGACGGGTTGCCGCTGGAGAACCGCTTCGCGTTCGGTAACGCTTGGTTCGTCGAGGATCACGAGATCGTCGCCTCCGCCGTCGAGGAGGTCGAAGGGTTGCGACGCGTAGACCCCGCCCGGACGGCAATCGTCCACGAGCAGTTCGCCGGGCAGCTGGAGGGACGCTCCCCGCGGCGCGACGAGAACGCTACCGTCCGCCTGACGAAGTACGCACCGGATCGCCTGGAGTACGTCACGTCTTCCGCCACCGAGCAGCTGGCCCTTTTCAGCGAGATTTATTACCCCGGCGGCTGGCAGGTGACCGTCGATGGCCAACCGGCCGGGCACTTCCGGGCGAATTACATCCTGCGCGGGATGATCGTCCCGGCGGGAGAGCACGTGATCGCCTTCCGTTTCGATCCCTTTTCGATCCGGGCGGGAGCGCGCGTTTCCGCCGCGTGTTCGGGGGCGTTGATCCTGCTGTTTCTCGTCTTTGTCTTCTTCGGGTTCACGAGGACGGGACGGGAGGTGAAAAAAAATAGTTAGAAAATGAGGGGGGATTGTTTCATGGTAAAGAAAAACGCGCTACATTCGCCCCGTACACTTAAAACTACGAAACATAATGTACCAAAAGAACACGAGACATGAACGATAAATATCATAAAACAGCTAACATGAAGCAGGTTGAAGATTTAAGGATTTTTACGTGTGAAGGGCTTGCAGGTGTCGGGAATTATGACTACCTCACACACACACACACACACACACACACACA
>JAIRKS010000053.1 GCA_031259905.1 Odoribacteraceae bacterium | reverse complement strand
TAGACAAAGCTCTGTCTACGGTAGACAAAGCTCTGTCTACGCTAGACAAAGCAATGTCTACGGTAGACAAAGCTCTGTCTACGGTAGACAAAGCTCTGTCTACGGTAGACAAAGCTCTGTCTACGGTAGACAAAGCAATGTCGGCGCCCGACAAAGCAATGTCGGCGCCCGACAAAGCAATGTCGGCGCCCGACAAAGCAATGTCGGCGCCCGACAGAGCAATGTCGGCGGCCGACAGAGCAATGTCGGCGACCGACATTGTCGCGTCAAGGGGCGTTTGCCCCGCCCACGGGGCCAAACGCACCTTCATTTGGCACGACTAACGGATCATGATGTAACGCGATGGTTCAAGAAATAAACGTGATCTTGACTTGTTTGTTCGGGAAAATATCACTCTATTTGCCGTATTAAACTTTGCTATAACTATTGTCGTATGAAAAAAACACATTTAGCTATCGTCGCACTTCTATTACTGGGAGCAGTTAACAGTTGCCATACCCGGTTGGACAATGCACCTCACAAGGGCGAAAACAAAACGCGAGATCGTTCGGTCGTAGTCGCTTGGGACTCCACGGAAGTAGATATATTCTACACGGGCGGACAAGGGAACTTCTTCATGAAAGACTCCGTTATCACGTTCGCCTCTCATTACGATGCAAAAATATATAACTACGATTGTAATAACTTTGAACTACTTTCCAGCCATTTTGGACTTGGTCCGGGGCCAAACGAGTTGTCGCGATTCTTCCATGCCACGCCGGTTATAAACGACACGTCCTTTTTCATCATCGACGGCAACATGGGCGTTTCATTGTACGGCAACCGGTACAAGCTGGAGAAAAAAGGGATCATTGATTTTAAATGGAAAGACCAGCGTATCGGTGAATACGAGTCTCCCGGCGTGTACAACTTCATGCTAAGAACGGATTTGAGCGCCAATATTTATAGACACGGGGAGAGTTTAATCATCCCCTTACAGCCGGTACTGCATTACGTTTGCGAGGGAGAGATCGTAACGGAACAGCACTTTGCAAAGAGCCACATATTCGGGTTACTGGATGTAAATACAATGGAAGTAAATAAAGTCTTCGGGCATTACCCGCCTGTTTACCGGGAACAATTACTACCACATTTCAACTTCTTCAGCTACACCTTCGACAAGGACGTATTCTACGTTGACTTCCCCGTCGATTCCCTGATATACGCGTACGAGTACCCTGACAAGTTGTTGTTTAGTTTTGGATTTGAATGCAAGGACATCGTGCGGTCGTACACGACATCCCCTGTTCTCAGCGATGAGGTCTATAAAGACATCAGGCGAAACGGCTTGAATGCAGAGATTATCCATTTCCAGGAATTGGGACTGTTGTTCAGGACATACATCAGGGACATGAAAGAGGCGACGTGCGGCATGCAGATATACGATAGCGCGACATACGACCTGTTAGCCGATATAGACGTCCCCTTTTCTTTTAAACTGTTAGGATACCACGACGACTGTTTCTATGGAGTGACCATGATGCCGAGAGAAACAGACGACAACACGTATGTCACGTTCTACAAGCTGAAGATAACGTTATAAGATCATCACCCGTTCATATCACCCCGGTTTACTGCTGTTGCCGGGGTGGGCCGTCGTCTGTCGGGGAGGCGGGGCTGTCGAGGAGGTACTCGCGGATAAAAGAAGGGTAATTCACGGCTGCAGAGAAAGAACTCTCCCAGCGGGAGCGCGGGTGGAAGTCGCGGCGATCACGGATCATCTCCTGCAGGTGCACGGACAGCTCCGCGGGCGAGACATCCGGCGGCACGAGCCGTCCCACCTCTCCCGTCACGATCTCTGGCATTCCCCCCACGCGCGTGGCGAGCACCGGGACGTCGAAAGAGATCGCCTCCATGATGGAGACGGGGACACCCTCGCTGGAGCTGACGTTCAGGAAGAGATCCACGGGGTGATGCAGGTAATACTCGATCACTTGCCGGTAATCCATCTCGCCGGGGAGACGGATCTCGACATTCGCGGGGCAGTGTTTCGCCTCCCGCGCCAGCTCCTTCCATCCCGGTCCCCCGCCGAGGTGCGTCCACGCGACCGGCGTCCCGGTGACCAGCCGCAGGGCGTCGAGGATCAGGCGGACGCGCTTCACGGGGATCACGCGCGAGCAGCTGAGCAGGTGCACGCGGGGAGACGCGTCGTCACGCGTCGCCGCGCGGCCGTGGTCGGCGGTGCCGAGGTAGCTCACGCGCGCCTCCCGGATGTAGCGGGAGTGCCTGGCGAGGGCGTATTCCATGCCGTCGCGCGACACGAAGAGCGCCCGCGTGAGGCTCTCGTACACCTGCCGCCGGAAGGGGATGTACCCGCCCCGCTTCCGTTCGGCGTAGAGATCGCCGCCGTGGAAGCGCGCGACCCGCGTCCTCTCTCCCTTGATGAACGGCAGGAGGTACGCGCTGCCGATCCCCCAGTAAAAGTAGAGCGTCGCGTCGCGGAACTCGTTGTTGACCCGCTTGAAATCGCGGCTGGCGAGGATAGCCCGGCAGAAGATCGCCACGGAAATGTACTTGAACGCGCGTGCCGGGGAGGTGTAGGCGCGTTCGGTGAAGAAGTGGCGGGCGAAGTACCCGACGGGGGCGAGGGAGAAGATGCCCCTCCACGCGGTGGACGTCGGGCCGCCGAGCAAGGCAGGCAACACGCGGCAGTTCGGCGGGACGGGTCGCGCGGGCGTTCCGCGTCCCATCCACGGGAGGATGATCACCTCGTCGAAGGCGTCGGCGAGGTAATGGATCTCGTTCTCGATAAACGTCTCGCCGCCGGCCCGCGGGTAGGTCTGCGTGAAGAGCAGTAGCCGGCGCGCGGCACGCGTTCCCGTCGTCGCGTTCTCGTTGCCGTAATAGTTCCGCGTGAATCCCCTTGCCTCCTTGCCGCGGGCGACGCGCCACGCTCCCCAGATCATTCCCAGCCCGTAGGCGAGCACTTGCGTCGAGAGCGTGACGACGGAGAGCGCGGCGACGCGCGCGGAGCGATGTCTTCCCCACGATTGCGCGAGGGCCAGGAGGACGACGGCAAGGTACGCGCCGCCGGCGATCGCCCACGCGATGCGGGCAGCGGGGAGGACGATGCCCGTCGCGAGGAGTATCGCCGCGCCCGCCACCAGCATCGCCGGCAGGAGGTGGATCACCTTGAGCGTGCCGCGATGCGCGCGGGAAAGCACGACGCGGGTCGCGCCCCAGTTGAACACCTGCCGGAAGAAGCGCGGGAGGGTCGCCCGCCGCTTGTGGTAGACGAACGCCCCCGGGACGAGTCCTACGCGAAACCCGGCGGCGTGCACGCGCATGGAATAATCCATGTCCTGCCCGTGCCGCAGGCCGTTCATCTCGCCGACGGTGTCGCGGACGCGGCGGGAGATGCCCATGTTGAAGCTGCGGGGGTAATACTTGCCGACGCGCCGCGTGTTCCCGCGCGTGCCGCCCGTGCCTATGAAGGAGGTCATGGAGTAGTTGATGGCCTTCTGCAGCGGGGAGAAGGAGGGGTGACAGGTATCCGGTCCGCCGAAGGCGTCGAGTTGCCGCTCGTCGACGGCCCGTTCGATCTCGGCGAGCCAGCGCGGGGGGAAGGTGCAGTCGGAGTCGACGAAGATAAAGTACTCGCCCGCGGCCACGCGCATCCCGTGGTTACGGGCGGCTCCCGGCCCCTTGTTCTCCTGGTACACGGCGCGTACGCGCAGGCCGGTGGGGGAGTGGTATCCCTCGATGAACTCCCGGAAGCCGTCGCGCGACCCGTCGTCGACGAAGAGGATCTCGAAGCGGTCGCGTTCTCCTTCCAGTTTCTCGGCGCTGTCGAGCAGCTCCCGCGCCTCGTCGAGGCGGTTGTACACGGCGACGATAATCGACCACCGGCAGGCGTGTTCTCTCTCGTGTTTCATTTAGTAATAGGCTTCGATGTGTTCTTCCCGCTTCCCGCCGAGGAACTGTTCCTCCCACACGGCGAGGCCGACGAGCAGCCACAGGAAGTTGTAATGCCACCGCAGGCGCGGCGACGGCGCGTGTTCGATGATGCGGCGGATATACTCGTGGTTGAAGATCCCCTGCCGTTCGACGCGTTCACGGGTGAGAATCCTCCGCGCGGTCTCTCCCAGCTCCTTTTTAAAGAGGAGGTACGGGTTGGCGGCGAATCCCTGTTTCTTCTTCTTGATGACCTCGCGCGGGAGGTATGGCGCGAGGGCGCGTCGGAAGAGATCCTTCGTGTTCCCGTGGCGGATCTTCAGCTCGACGGGGATCGAGAAGGCGAACTCCACGAGGTCGATGTCGAGGAACGGGACGCGCTGCTCGACGGAGTGTGCCATTGATACGCGATCCTCGACGAGGAGGTAATCGTTGACCATCTTCGTGTGCAGCTCGACGAACAGCACCTGCTCGAGCGCGTCGCCCCGGTTGGCCTGCCGGAAGAGGTCGTCGAACTCCCGGTGCACCTTCGCGCCCTCGAGTTTACTGCTGGCGAGGAACGCGGGGGAATAGATGTCGTTGTAGAAGGGCGCGTCGTGATCCCAGGCGTTGCGCAGGATGAGGTAGAAGCGTTCGGCGTCGCCGATGGCGCAGAGCATTTGCACGCCGCGGCGGTACTCGTCGAGGCTCATCCCGCCGATGGCGGTTTGCAGGCGGTAGACGAAGCGCGACTTCCAGTCGAGCAGCCGGCGCAGGAGCGCGGGGACGCGTCGTTGAAGATAGGCGCGGGACGGGTAGATGATGCGGTGGATGTCGTACCCGGCGAACAGCTCGTCGCCGCCGACGCCGCCGAGGACGACCTTCGTCAGCGGGCGGACGAACGCCGAGAGGTTGAACCCCTGGAGGAGGTTGATCTTCGGCTCCTCGGCGTGCCAGATGGCGTGGGGCAGGCACGCGAGCGGCGCGGCGGGGAGGGTCGTGTCGCGGTGACAGGTGTCGAAATGCCGGGCGACGATCCGCGCCTCGTTCAGCTCGTCGGTCGGTTCGTTAAAGCCGAGGGTAAACGTGTTGGCGCGCGTGCCCAGCTCGTGCATCTTCTGCACGATCGCCGAGGAGTCCAGCCCGCCGGAGAGGTAGACGCCGAGCGGCACGTCGCTGACGAGTTGCCGGCGGACGGCCTCCTTCAGGCGCGCGTTGATGCCTGTCATGGCGTCGGCGGCGGTCATCGAGCGGTCGACGCGCGGCGCGAGCTGCCAGTAGCGGTAGACGCCGAGCAGCCCCCCCTCGAACGTCGCGACGTGCGCCGGCGGCAGCCGTTTGATCCCGTCGATGAGCGTCTCGTTGCCGGGCGTGTAGCGGAGGTTGAGGTGCAGGTGGAGCGCCTTGTAGTTGATACGGCGGCGGAAGCGCGGGTGGCGGATGATCGCCTTCTGTTCCGAGGCGAAGAGCAGCATCCCGTCGGCGGCGTGATAGTGCAGCGGCTTCACCCCGAAGCGGTCGCGCACCAGCACGAGGCGGTCGCGCCGTTGATCGAGCAGCGCGATGGCAAAGATCCCGTTGAGGCGTTTGGGGAAGTCGATGTCGTGCTCCTCGTAGAGGTGCGCGATGACCTCCGTGTCGGAGCGGGTGTAAAAGCGGTGTCCCTTCTCCTGCAACTCCTGCCGCAGCTCCTTGAAATTATAGATTTCGCCGTTGAAGACGACGGCGACGTCACGCGTCTCGTTGAAGACGGGCTGGTTGCCCGTGTCGAGGTCGATGATGGAGAGACGCCGGTGTCCGAGGGTAAAATCCCCGTGCACGTGGACGGACTTGTCGTCCGGCCCCCGGTGCTGCATCTCGTCGAGCATGACCGACATCAGCCTCCGGTTGTCCTTGTTTTTCTCGAAAATACCAGCGATACCACACATGTCCGTTATATTTACGGGCAAAGGTAACAAATCCCGCGGGGAAAATGTAGATTCGCGAAGAACCCACCTACTCACGCGCTATGTTTCCAGTAGAAAAGAGCATGAACGACCGGGCCGTCGAGCGCCTGTTCAAACGATACTATCGCCCGCTGGTGTTATTCGCTAACGGGTATCTACACTCCCTCGCGGAGGCCGAGGATCTCGTCTCGGAGCAATTCACCCGCTTGTGGGACGGCGGCCGGCTCGCCGGGGTGACGACGGCAGCCGAGAGCACCTATCTTTTCACCGTCACACGCAACGCGTGCATCAATTTCCTCGAGAAAAAGAAACTGCCCGTCACCGCCATCGACCTCCCCCACCACCGCATCGCCGCCCGCGAGGCCGACGCGCTCGACGACGACGAGGCCGCCGTCATCCGCGCCGCCCTCGCCAACCTGCCGGAGAGGACGCGGCAAGTGGTGGAGAGCGTCGTGATCCTCGACAATTCCTACAAGGAGGCTGCCGATTCGCTGGGAATCTCCGTGAACACGGTGAAGACGCTCCTCCGTCTCGGCATGAAAGAGTTGAGAGAGGGCCTCGGAAGACGATTAAAGGCCGCGCGGTGAACGGTACGCCGTCAACGATACCGCCGTGCCCGGCGCGCGGGCCGTCGAGATTTTGCCGCCGGACGGGCGCTACTCCCGCCGTTTCTTCGTATACTCGCGAACAGAACGCGGCAGGGAGAGAACGACGCCGCGGCACGTGCCGCGAAACGACGACTCCCCGCGTACGCGAAACGAACCCGTACCACGAAACGACAGCTATGAGTATAATAATAACGACAACGAGACGCGAAATTCCCGCCGCGAGTAGAACTCGTTCCGCGGTCGAGTGCGACCCCCTGTTTGCCCCTTCGCGGGCGTTCCGCGGGCAGGAGCGACCCCCTGATCTTCCTTTCGCGCATGTTCAGCGGTCGAGTTCGACCCCCTGTTCGCCCCTTCGCGCACGTTCCGCGGTCGAGTGCGACCCCCTGTTTGCCCCTTCGCGCACGTTCCGCGGGCAAGTACGACCCCTCGACTACCCCTTCGCGCACGTTCCGCGGGCAGGAGCGACCCCCTGTTTGCCCCTTCGCGGGCGTTGGGAGGTCGGTGGACATTTTTCGACTTCCCCCGGATCCCCGCGGCATGTCCCCCGCGAAACGTCGGCTCACCTTCTAATCCCATGATATGAAAGCACCACTTCTCGTTCCCCTCCTCCACTACCGGTTGCGCCATGAAACGTTCGCGCAGTTCATGCACGATTTCCTTTTGATCGCCGACCGCTCCGGGGCGGAAGACATCGACGCGGGGTTGCTCGCGAGATTACATGCCGAGTGTGACGAAATGTTCCCCGTCCTCGCCATCATACGAAAGAGCGACATCACGGCCAGGCTGAAGGAACAAGACCGGCTGCGCGACACGCTCGTGTACGGGTTCATGATGGTCGTGCAGGCGTTCCGCCACCACCCGGACGTGAGCTTGAGGGACGCCGCCGGCTGCCTGATGACCGTCTTCAACCATTACAGGCAGTTCTCCCGCAAAACGTACGACGAGAACAGCACGGCTATCTCCGAGGTAGTGCAAGAGCTGAACTCCGGGAAATTCGCGGAGAACGTGAAAACCCTCGGCCTCGGCACGCTCGTCGATCACCTCGCGCTGGCCAACGAGACGTTCTTCCACCTGATGCACGCCCGCTACATCGAGGAAACGAAGCGCCCGGACGTCAAGGCACGTGACGCGCGCGCCGCCGTCGAGAAGACCCTCGGCGAGATCATCGATCGCGTCGCCGCCGCCGCCACGTTGCAAGGCCTCGACCTCGAGGCCGACTTCGACCCCGCCACCTCCTCGACCCTCGAAGTCTTCGCGAGGGACTATAACGCGATCGCCACGCGCTACAAGCACGTCTTCTCCCTCGAGAAAGGACGACGCGCCGCCGCCAAACGCGAGAAGAACGAGAAGAAATAAACACATCCACGCGCATGATAGACCAGAACACGGTACAGAAAATATTCGACGCGGCGAACATCCTGGAGGTCGTCTCCGAGTTCGTCACCCTCAAGCGCAGGGGCACGAACTACTTCGGCCTTTGTCCCTTCCACGACGAGAAGACGGGATCGTTCAGCGTCTCCCCGGCGCGCGGCATATACAAGTGCTTCGGCTGCGGGAAAGGAGGAAATGCCGTCAACTTCATCATGGAGCACGAGCGCATGTCCTACGTCGAGGCGCTCCGATACCTCGCCGCCAAGTACGGCATCCCCGTCGAGGAACGCGAGCTGAGCGAGGAACAGAAACGCGAACGCGGCGAGAGGGAAAGCATGATCATCGTCTCCGCCTTCGCGCGCGAGTTCTTCACCCGACAGCTGCACGACACCGACGAGGGACGCGGCGTCGCGCTGGGATACCTCCGCCACCGCAGGATACCGCTGGAGATGATCGACAAGTTCAACATCGGCTACTGCCCCTCCGAACGCGACGCGTTCACCCGCGCGGCGCTCGACAAGGGATACAAGAAAGAGTATCTCGTCAAGACCGGCCTCAGCATCGAGAACGAACGCGGGGTGTACGACCGCTTCCGCGAGCGCGTCATCTTCCCCGTGCAGGACATCGCCGGCAAGGTCATCGCCTTCGGCGGGCGAACGATGTCCTCCGACAAGAAAGTGCCGAAGTACGTCAACTCCCCCGAGTCGGAGATCTACCACAAGGGCCGCACCCTCTACGGCATCTACCAGGCCAAGAAAAGCATCGTCCAGAAAGACCGCTGCATCCTCGTCGAGGGATACACCGACGTGATCTCGTTCCACGCGCGCGGCATCGAGAACGTCGTCGCCTCGTCGGGCACCGCGCTGACGGTCGAGCAGGCACGCCTGATCCGCCGCCTCACGTCGCGCGTGACGATCATCTACGACGGCGACCCCGCCGGGATCAAGGCGTCGATCCGGGGCATCGACCTCCTCCTCGAGGAGGGACTGAACGCCCGCGTGGTGCTCCTCCCGGAAGGCGAGGATCCCGACTCGTTCGCCCGCGGGCACACCCCCGCGCAGCTGGCGGAGTACGTCGCCGCCGAGGAGACCGACTTCATAACCTTCAAGACCCGCCTGCTGATGAAGGACGCCGGCGACGACCCGGTCGAACGCGCCCGTGTCATCAACGACATCGTCAGGAGCATCGCCAGGATTCCCGACAACATCACCCGCTCGGTGTACGTCCGCGAGACCTCCATGCTGATGGACGTCGAGGAGCGCGTGATCTACACGGAGGTGAACAAGATCCGGCGGCAAGGCGCGGCGTCGCGCGCGTCCGTCGTCACCACCACCACCGCCGCCGCGCCCGTCGTGCCGCTATCCCCGTGCGACGTCGAGGAGCGGGCGCTGGTACGCTACCTGTTGCTCTTCGGCACGCTGGAGCTGGACCGCGAGTCGGGGGCGGCCACCGTCGGCGAGTTCATCATCCGCGAGCTGGAGGAGGACGACCTGACGCTGCTCGGCCCGTTGTACAACGCGATCCGCGAGGAGTACCGCCGGCAACTCTCCTCCCCCGCGTTCATCCCCTCGCGGCACTTCCTCGCCTACCCCGATGAACGCGTGAACACGCTCGCGGCCGATATACTGAGCGAGCCGTACGAGCTGAGCAAGCTCTGGAGCCGGCAGGAGAACTTCGTCGAGAGCGAGGAGATGAAGCTCGTGGACTTCCTGCCGAAGGTGATCAACAATTACAAGATGCGACGCCTCGAGATGATGATCCTCGACGTGAATAACCGCATCCTCGAGCTCCAGAACGACGGCAATAACGGCGAAGAAATCGTCGAGTGGATCAAACGAAAGCAAATGCTCGACGACCTCCGCGGACGCCTCAGCCAGGAGCTGGGACGCACCGGCGTCAAGTGAAAACCCGCGCCCACACTCCGTTTTAAGAATCAACACGATGAAAATACCCCGGAAAAAAACCCGCGGGAAAGTGAAACCTTTCCTCCACGCGAGCCGTTCATGGTGTAGAAATGAAAACAAACGCGTTTTCATCGAAGTTTTAGAGTGTGTGTGCTGATAATCAAAAATAGTTTAAAGTCGAACTGATTACTGCCGATGAAAGGTTCGTCACGTCGTGACCTGTCGGGAAACCGGTGTGCCCGTCGTGAAACGGTTGATTCTTTTCACGCCGCTCTACAACTCGAATTTAAGGTGTGTTTTTGAACTAAATGTAATCTTTTAATGAAGCAGAAAATGAGAAAATGTATGAATGTATCCAACCTCGCGTGCCTCGCCATGCTGGCAGTAACCTTCGGTTCTTGTAAACAGGAGCAGGTAGAGGACGCGGAAACCGGGTCGCTCGTGACCCGTATTGTATTTGAACGGACGACACCGACGAGGGCCACCTCGACGGCGATCCCCGCGACCACGTGGACGAACATCAAGCAGGTGCAACTGTTCCTGTACGAGACGACGACGGGAACGATCAAGTTCTCGGACATCTTCGCCCCGACGGCTTCCGCGCCGACGATCACGAAGACGTGGTCGATGGTGCCGGAGGGAGAGTATCACCTGGTGCTCGTGGCCAACACCAAGAGTAGCACCGACGCGGTGGAAACCACCATCACCGGCACGAGCGCCCCGCTGGAATGGACGGGGATGAACGTCCGCGGGTTCGCCGCGACCGCGCTCTCCATCCGCCACAAGCCCATCGCCGCCGGCTTCCCGTCGAACATCAGCTCGGCGTTAGGCGCCGGACATGCCCTGAAACCGTTCGAGTCGCCGTCGGAGATCTTCATGGCCTACTCGACCAACCCCGTGAAGATCGAGTCGGGAAAGAAAACGGATCTCTCCGCCTCGCCGCTGAGCCTGAAACGGGACGTCGCGCTGATGCGCGTGCGCGTGCGGGCCAACGACAAGAGCAAGGGATTCGATAACACGGACGTGGACTTCGCGCACGCCGACGCGTCGGTGCTGATCTACACCCTGCCCGACCACATCGGCATCCACAAGGAGGACGGCGGCGTCTCGACCACGTCGGATGACAAGAACGTGATCGTCGGCGGCTCCGGCACGAGCACCTTCTCCACCACCGATCCCACCAGCGGGTACAATCCCACGAAGATCGTCGACGG
>JAIRKS010000042.1 GCA_031259905.1 Odoribacteraceae bacterium | reverse complement strand
GGCGAGGGCCTCCGTCAGGTAGGCCCCGTTCTTCAGGCGTTCGGCGATGATCCGGGTATTTTGTTGCATGGAGAGGTACTCCTCGCGGGAGAGCGTCGCGCAGATCTGTTCCAGCTCCTCCAGGGAGTCGACGAGCAGGCCGACGCGGTGCTCGCGGATAAAAGGCGCGAGGGCACTCCGCGACCAGATGATGACCGGGAGATGACAACGAAGGTAAAGAGACGTCTTGTGAGGATTGTTATACAGGAGGTACTCGCCGTGTCCCCCGGCACAGGTCGTCACCTCCGGCCCGTCCCAGATCAGCCCGAAATGTCCCTCGATCTTCGAGATGAGGACGTCGGCATCGAAAACCCCCTTGTAACGGATGACGGGACGCCCGGAGAGCGCGTCAATGTCGCCCGGCCTGCCGTACATGTTGAGGAGAAAGGAGGACGCGTCCGGGTCGAGATGCGCCGGGAAGCTACTCCGCTTATGAGAGAACGTACCGGCAAAGACGATCTCCACGGGACGGCGGAAAGGACACGGGAGCGGCTCCGCGTCGGAAAGGTAGTCGAAAATGGAAAGAACGACGACGCGGGAACGACACCCCCGCGCGTGCAGCCACTCCTTCATCTTCTCGTTGTGCGCGATCAGCACCGGCGAGCGGTTCAGGTCGCGGATCTCCCTGTCGACGATCATCTTCTTCCGTCTCAGGGAGCGGAGATCGTGGATGATCGTGATGACGGGACATCCCCTCCAGCGGGCGACCCGGCAGAGGAACGGGTAGTACTTCTTCAGCGGGTATTGCAAGACGAGCGGCACGCCACGCCGCGCGCGCACGACGGCGAGGAGCACCGAGAAGAGGTTTCTGAAAAAACCGTACGTCTCGTTAGCGCGGATCGTGCGCGGCAGCCCGATATTCACGTACCCGTTCTTTTGGAGGATCTCCTCGCAGTCGATTTTCGCTTTTGACGCGGCGGAGGTATACGCGCGGTAATTCTTGGAGATATAATGCCCGTTAATTGTCTTCATGAAATTCTGTTTTGACGAGTTGCAGGATCGATTCCACGGTATCGTCCATGTCGTGATACTTGTACTCGGCGAGCCGTCCGCGGAAGATAACCCGTTCGTTCGCGCGCGCCAGCTCCCGGTATCCGTCGAGGAGGGCCTCGTTGCGGGCGTCGTTAACGGGATAATACGGCTCGTGATCCCGGCTATACTCTCCGGGGTACTCGCGCGTGATGACGGTGCACGGTTGGTTGCCCGGCTCGAAATGCTTGTGCTCGATGATCCGCGTGTACGGCACTTCCCGTTCCGTGTAATTGACCACGGCGTTCCCCTGGAAGTCGGGTTGTTCGAGGAGCTGGTGCTCGAAGTGCAGCCCCCGGTACTCCAGCGTCCCGATCGAGCGGTTAAAGAAATCGTCCACGCGACCGGTATAGAGTATCCTCCCGGCGACGCCCTCGAAGTAGGGCCTGTCGTCGAAGAAGTCGCACCCGGTCTTCACCTCGACGCCCTCCAGCAGCGCCTCGACGAGCGCGTTATACCCGCCGTCGGGTATCCCCTGGTAGGGGTCGTTGAAATAGTTATTATTAAAGGTATAGCGCAGCGGGATACGCCGGATGATCCCCGGCGGGAGCGTCGTGGCGTCCCGTCCCCACTGTTTCTCGGTGTATCCCTTGACGAGGGTAAGGTAAATGTCCCTCCCGCAGAGGGCGAGCGCTTGTTCCTCGAGGTTCTTCGGTTCACCGTCGATGGCGGCCTCCTCTACCTGCCGCGCGATCTTCTCCCGCGCCTCGGCAGGCGTGACGCATCCCCAGAGCTGGTAGAAGGTGTTCATGTTGAACGGGAGGTTAAAGAGGCGTCCCCGGTAGTAGGCCAGCGGGGAGTTGACGAAGTGATGGAAGGGCACCAGGCGGTTCACGTACTCCCACGTCTCTCGCCGGTTCGCGTGGAAGATGTGCGCGCCGTACAGGTGGACGTGAATCCCCTCGCGGTTCTCGCACCGGATGTTCCCCCCGGTTCTCGTTCGTTTCTCGATGACCAGGCAGCGTTTCCCGCGCGCGGTGGCCTCCCTCGCGAAGACGGCCCCGGCCAGGCCGCTCCCGACGATCAGGTAATCATACTTCATCCGGGTAGAGCGTGTGGAGTTTAGCGGCCATCGCGCGGGCGATTTCCCGGCACGCCTCGCGGTCGTCGGCTTTCGGCGCGCCCCACGCCTCGTGGGGGGGATGCACGACTTCCCACTTGACGTTGCCGGCGAACTGTTCAAGGCGACGGATAGCTCCCCCCGACCAGGATTTGTTCCCGAAGTACCCCAGCAGGTGATTCTTCACCCCGATCTGTTCCAGCTCTCCCAGCAGCGTTTCCATCGTCGGGAAGATCCCCGTGTTGTACGCGCAGCTACCGAGGATGACGCCCCGGAAGCGGAAGATGTCGTTGATCATGTACGAGGGGTGCGTCTTCGAGGTATCGTGGACGCGGATCTTCCTGATCCCGTTTTCCGCCAGGCAGCGGGCGATCCCGTCGGCCATCCGCTCGGTATTCCCGTACATGGAGCTGAAGGCGATGACGACCCCCTTGGCGGTCTCGTGCTTGCTCCACGCGTCATACCTCGCGATGATCTCGCTGACGGTCGAGCGGCGCACCGGCCCGTGGGTGGAGCAGATCACCCGGACGGGCAGCTTCCCCAGCTTATCGAGGGCGAGCCGTGCCGGTTGCCCGAACTTCCCCACGATATTGGAGTAGTAGCGACTGATCTCCTCCTCGAGGTAATCGAGATCGAGTTCGTCGTCGAAGATCCCCCCGTCCAGCGTGCCGAACGCGCCGAAGATGTCCCCGCTAAAGAGGATACCGGTGGTGGCATCGAAGGTGACCATCGTCTCCGGCCAGTGGAGCATCGGCGTCATGTAGAACGAGAGCTTGTGTCGCCCGGTGTCCAGCGTGCTTCCCTCCTTCACCTCCAGCAGCCGATCGCTGATGTCGTAGAAGTTCTTCAGCATCGGGAACGTCTTGACATTCCCGATGACCGTCGCCCCCGGGTATCGCCCGAGCAGGCTCCTGAGCGCCCCCGTGTGGTCCGGCTCCATGTGATTCACGATCACGTGATCCACCGTCCTGCCGTTCAACACCGCCTCGATGCTCTCGATGTAATCCTCCATCTTGTTGCGCTCGATCGTGTCGACCACCACCACCTTCTCGTCCACGATCAGGTAGGAATTGTAGGCCACGCCCCGCGGGAGCGGCCAGTAGTTCTCGAAGAGCCGGGTACGGCGATCGTTCACGCCGATCCAGTAGACATCTTCCTTTATTTTAACGGCCTGTTTCATGATTCTCGACAAGTTAAAAAAACTCCCCCGCGGGACGGGGGAGCGATGACATTACCTTTACTTTATACCCAACTTCTTCTGGATCTCCCTGGGGAGCGCGTTCTTGTGCACGACGATGTTCAGCGTCTTGGATTTCACGAAGGGGTACGACGCGTAGAAGTACCCGCCCAGCTTGTTGTACCGGTTCCACGAGTTCTTCACGATAAAATACGGGTTACCGTGCTGGTCCGTGGCCTTCCCGATGACGTGC
>JAIRKS010000038.1 GCA_031259905.1 Odoribacteraceae bacterium | reverse complement strand
GGAGCATCGTGTTGTCGTTTGTCCGCTTGGCGTCGTAGTCGGAGTTGACGGAGCGGAGCGCGGCGTCGAGGCGGGCGGCGAAGGAGGGGAGGTCGGCGGGAGGGAGGGCGAATTCGACGAGCCACTCGTGCGTGCCTTTGCGTCCGGCGGTCATGAAGACGGGGGCGGCGGTGTATTCGCGGACGCGTTCCCCGCCGGCGGCGCAGGCGATGGCGAGCGCGCGCTCGGCGTTCCCGATCATGAGTTCTTCGCCGAAGGCGTTTATGTAAAGGCGGGTCCTGCCGACGATTTTGATTTTGTGGGGGTAGGTGGAGGTGAATTCGATGCAGTCGCCGGGGAGGTAGCGCCACAGGCCGGCGTTTGTCGAGATGACGAGCGCGTAGGGTTGGCCGGTGATGACGGTGTCGACGGTGTCGAGTTCGCGGGGGCCGGTGTTGTCGAGGTTGTCGAGGTCGCGGGCGGGGATGAATTCGTGGAAGACGCCGTTGTCGGTGACGAGGAGCATGGAGGGGTCGTCGTCGTCGTCCTGGAAGGCGAAGAATCCCTCGGAGGCGTTGTAGTTGTTGACGTATTGCATTTGTCGGCCGGGGAGGAGGGCGTCGAATTGCTCGCGGTATGGTTCGAAGTGGATGCCGCCGTGCATGAATAGTTCGATGCCGGGCCAGATGTCGGTGAGGTATCGGGCGTTGTTGTACTCGAGGAGTTTGTTGATGAGGACGAGGTTCCAGGATGGGACGCCGTGTATGCTTGTCACGTCGAGGCGGCTGCAGGTTTCGCAGATCGCGCGTGTTTTTTCCCTGAAGTCTGGCATGAGGGCGATTTTCCTGGAGGGGACGCGGGCGAGTTCGGCCAGGCGCGGGGAGGTGGAGAGGAGTATGGCGGAGAGGTCTCCGGCGAGTGCCCTGGCGCCGGGTGTGTCGTCGAGGCGGAGGCTGCCGCCGAGGGTGAGTGCTTTTCCGGCGAGGAGGCGCGTGCGGGGGTGTCGCCGGATGTATGAGGCGAGCGAGCGGGTGAATCCGCCGAGGTGGCAGGCGTGGAGGTTGTCCGGGGTGACGGGGATGTATTTGCTTTTGTCGGCGCTGGTGCCGCTGGATTTGGCGAACCAGCGGACGCGTTGGTTCCAGGTGACGTGTTTTTCTCCGCGTCGCAGGCGGTCGATGTAGGGTTGGAAGGCGTCGTAGTCGCGGACGGGTACGGCGCGCTGGAAGTCGCGGATGGAGCGGATGGAGTGGAAGTGGTGGTCGTGTCCGAAGGCGGTGTGTCGTCCTCCCTGGAGGAGGGCGCGGAAGCAGGCGTGCTGGAAGGTGGCGGGGTCGCGGCGGCTTTTGTCGAGCCGCGCGAGTGTTGGCGCGAGGTAGGCGAGGCAGGTTTTGTTGATGAATGACATGCTTGCGGGGTGATGTTGTACGCGAATGTAAAGAAGAATCCCTTGATTGTGGTACATTCGCGGGGAAATATTAATTGATGTATAGATGACCGGTCGTTTTACTACTGTTTTACTTGACTTTGATGGTGTCGTTGCCGATACCGAGGGGCAGTATGCCCGTTATTTCGAGCAGCTGGCACGCGTGTATCCCGCCGCGGTGCCTGACCTGGCGGCGGCTGTCCGGGGGGTTACTCTCCCGGAGATTATCGAGCGTTTTTTCGGTGATTACCCGGCGGGTGTACGGCGGGAGATTGCCGACGGCGTCAGGTTGTTCGAGACGCGGATGGATTATCGCTTTATTCCCGGCGCGGGGGAGTTTGTCCGGGAGGCGGGGAGGAGGGGGTACAAGAGGGGGCTGGTGACGTCGTCGCGGGAGGAGAAGATGCGCGTGGCGCTCGGGAAGCTGGGGTTGCGCGGGGAGTTTGACGCGGTGATTACCGCCGGGGATGTCGCCCGCGGGAAGCCTGACCCGGAGTGTTACTTGGTGGCCGCGGAGAGGCTGGGGGTGATGCCGGGCGAGTGTGTCGTGTTCGAGGATTCGATCGCCGGGATTACCGCGGGGAAACGGGCGGGTATGAAGGTCGTCGGGATGACCACGACGTTGCCCGCCGCGGAGGTCGGAAAGCACGCGCGTTTCCTCCTCCCGGGGTTCGAGGGGATGGAGGAGGCGTTCGGGATGTTGTAATTTTCCGGGCATTCCCTATCTTCGCGGGGATGCTACCTTTAATATAAAAGAAACTCGTGAACTATTTATCGTAACCTTGACATGGATAGACGTATCTCCCTTCCCCTACCCCGCCGGCACGATTGCCCGCTGCCGGGGAATCCTGCCCGCCGTGCCGCCGCCGACGGGGAAATCAATGCCTCAACCCACGGGTAGTGTCGCCCGGATAACGAAACGAACATGAAGAAAGTGATTACTTACGGGACATTCGATCTCTTGCACCACGGGCACGTCAGCCTCCTGAGACGCGCCCGCGCGCTGGGGGATTATCTTATCGTCGGCGTTACCTCGGAGAATTTCGACAAGGAGAGGGGAAAGCTAAACGTCAGGAGAAGTCTCCCCGAACGCGTCGCCGATGTGCTCGCTACCGGCCTGGCCGACGAGATCATCGTCGAGGAGTACGAGGGGCAGAAGATCGACGATATTCAACGGCGCGGCGTCGATATCTTCGCCATCGGGTCGGACTGGGCAGACAAGTTTAATTACCTCCGGGAATACTGCCGCGTCGTCTACCTCGAACGCACGAAGGATATTTCCAGCACGATGATCCGCGACGCCACGCGCCGCGCTATATCCCTCGGGATTATCGGTAACGGGCGCGTCGCCGATCGCTTCGTCCCCGAGTCCAAGTACGTGAGCGGCGTGGACGTCACCGGGGTGTACAACCCGCGCGAGGAGTCCGCGAGATCTTTCCGCGACCGGCACGAGCTTCGCTTCGCGACCGGCGACCTCGATCACTTTTTCTCCCTCGTCGAGGCGGTGTACATCGCCTCGCCGCACCACACCCACGCCTCTTATACCCGCGCGGCGCTGCTCGCCGGGAAGCACGTCCTGTGCGAGAAGCCTCTCGTCCTGACCGCTGCCGAGGCTGTCGAGTTGCATGACCTGGCGGCGGCCCGGCGGCTCGTCCTCCTCGAGGCCCTGAAGAGTGCCTATTGCCCCGGCTTCAAGCGCCTCGTTAACCTCGTCAAGAGCGGCGCTATCGGGCAGGTCAAGGATATCTCGGCTTCTTTCACGAAGCTCGTCGAGGGTCGACCGCGAGAACTTACCGACCGGCAGGCCGGGGGAAGCATCACGGAACTGGGATCTTACGTCTTCCTCCCGGCGATCAAGCTGCTCGGGGTGGAGCACGGGCGCGTTACCTTCCACTCCTGGCGCGACGGCGAGGGCGTGGATCTCTTCACGCGGGGACTCGTCGAGTATCCCTCCGCGACTGCCTCTTTCAAGGTCGGCCTCGGGGTGAAGACCGAGGGAAATCTCGTTATCTCCGGGACAAAAGGGTACGCGTATGTCCCCGCGCCCTGGTGGAAAACCGAGTTCTTCGAACTCAGGAGGGAAAACCCGGGGGATGTCAAGAAGTATTTCTACAAGTTCGACGGCGACGGGTTGCGCTACGAGCTGGACGAGTTCGTCAGGCTCGTGAACGACGGGGAACGACGACACTCGTACATGTTTTCCCCGGCCGAGTCCATCGCCACGGCGCGGCTTATCGAGAGCTTCCGCGAGGGAAAGAATACTACCCAAATCCACTAACAAAGGATCTTCTCCCGGCACGACAGGAGCGCCCGGAAGACGAGGCCCCGATAGCTGTCACGCGGCACGATAACAGAAACAGGAAACGGTTGACGGGGAGTCCCCTCCCCGCGTGAACTCCCCCCCCGCGATGATCGGAAGAAATATTTTCTCGCCGGGAATAGCTTGTCTTTTAAAAAAGTTTATCTTCGCGGGAAACCAAGACTAACGTATGACTGACACTTTGATTTTTGAACAGATGCGCGAGGAACATGAGCGCACGATCTTCCAATCGGAAGTATTCACGGCAAACCAGTCGCTGGTGGCGCACGGGCTGGTACTCTTCACGTGGGGAAACGTGAGCGGGATCGACAGGAAGCGCGGGATCGTCGTGATCAAGCCGTCCGGCGTCCCGTACGAGCGCATGACGGCGGAGGACATGGTGACCGTGACGCTGGACGGCAAGGTTGTCTCCGGCAGGCTGAAGCCGTCGTCGGATACCCCCACGCACCTCGCCCTCTACCGGGCCTTCCCGGAGATCGGGGGGATCGTGCACACGCACTCGACTCACGCTACCGCCTGGGCACAGGCCGGACGGGATATTCCTATCCTCGGTACCACGCACGCCGATTATTTTAGCCACGACATTCCCTGTACGCGCGCCATGAGCGAGACGGAAATCCAGGGAGTGTATGAACGGGAAACCGGAAAGGTGATCGTCGAGTGCTTCAAGGGAGAGGGCTTTGATCCCGTGCACCTCCCCGGAGTGCTCGTGAGGAATCACGGGCCGTTTACCTGGGGGAAAGACCCGGGGGAGGCGGTGCATCATGCCGTCGTGCTGGAGGAGGTGGCGCGGATGGCTTACCTTACCCGCGTGATTAATCCCATCGCGGTAATGAATCATGAATTAGTCAAGAAACATTTCTCCCGCAAGCACGGACCGGGAGCGTATTACGGGCAACCTGTCCACCCAACTAAATAAAACCAATTAAATTTGAACTAAGCTATGTACAACGACATCGAAGTATGGTTTGTGACCGGCGCGCAGCTCCTCTACGGGGGCGACGCGGTCATCTCCGTCGACGCGCACTCGGCGGAAATCGTGAAAGAACTGAACGAGTCCGGCAAGTTACCGGTGAAGGTGATCTACAAGGGGACGGTCAACTCGTCGTCCGAGGTAGCCACCGCGTTCAGTGCCGCAAATACTAACCGGCGATGCGCCGGTATCATCACGTGGATGCACACCTTCTCCCCCGCCAAGATGTGGATCAAGGGTCTGCAAGAGTTTAACAAACCGTTGCTGCACCTCCACACGCAGTTTAACAAGGAGATCCCGTGGAGCGAAATCGACATGGATTTCATGAACCTCAACCAGTCGGCGCACGGCGACCGGGAGTTCGGGCACATCGTCAGCCGGATGCGCAAGAACAGGAAAGTCGTCGTCGGACACTGGAGCGACGCCCGCGTGCAGGAACGGATCGGGGCGTGGATGCGCGTGGCGGCGGCCTGGGCCGACGCACGGGACATGCTCGTCGTCCGCTTCGGGGATAACATGAATAACGTGGCGGTCACCGACGGGGATAAGGTCGAGGCGGAGATGCGCCTCGGGTATCACGTGGACTATCACGGGATCGGTGACCTGGTCAATTACCAAGAACGCGTCACCGGTAGCGACATCGACGCGCTCGTCGAGGAGTACGAAACGCTTTACGCGTTTGCCGACGACTGCAAGCGAGGTGCCAAGAATCACGGGCAAGTACGAGAGGCCGCCCGCGAGGAGATCGCCCTCCGACGCTTCCTCGGCGACAAGGGCGCGAAGGCCTTCACGACGAATTTCGACGCCCTGCACGGCCTCAATCAATTGCCCGGTCTTGCTTGCCAACGGCTCATGGCCGAGGGCTACGGCTTCGGGGCCGAGGGCGACTGGAAGACCGCCGCGCTCGTCCGCACGCTGTGGGTCATGGCGAAGGGAATCCCCGGTGGTACCTCTTTCCTGGAGGACTACACGTACCACTTCAAGGGAGAGAGCAGCGCCATCTTACAGTCGCACATGCTGGAAGTGTCCCCGGAGATCACCGCCGGCGTTCCCCGCCTCGAGGTGCACCCGCTCGGTATCGGCGGCAAGGCCGACCCGGCGCGGCTCGTGTTCACCGCTCACCCCGGCGCCGGTATCGCCGCGACCATCGTCGACATGGGCAACCGCTTCAGGATGATCGTTAACAATGTCGACGTCATCGAGCCGGAGGCCGCGCTGCCGAAGCTGCCCGTCGCGAGCGCCCTCTGGATTCCCCGCCCGAATCTTGAGGTGGGCGCCGCCGCCTGGATACTGGCCGGAGGTACGCATCACACGGCCTTCACGTACGCGTTGACCAACGAGTACTTCGAGGATTACGCCGACATCGCCGGCATCGAGCTGCTTACCATCGACGAGAAGACCACCATCAACGGCTTCAAGTTCGAGATGAAAGTAAACGAGATCTACTACCGCTAACGCGTCCCCGTCATGAAAGACAAGTTTGTTATCGGTGTTGATTACGGCACGGACTCCTGTCGCGCCGTCCTCGTCAACAGCGCCACGGGGGAGGAGATCGACTCCTCCGTGCAATTCTACCCGCGATGGGCCGCCGGGGAGTACTGCGACCCGGGAAACAACCAGTACCGGCAACACCCGCTCGACTACATCGAGACCCTCGAGGCCGCCGTCAAGGCGCTCGTCGACAAGCGGGCCAACAAGGCTAACCGCGTCGTCGGCATCGCCATCGACACCACCGGCAGTACCCCCGTCCTGACCAACGCCGAGGGTATCCCGCTCGCCCTCCTCCCCGAATTTGCCGACAACCCCAACGCCATGTTTATCCTCTGGAAAGACCACACCGCCGTCGACGAGGCCGCCGAGATCAACGCCCTCGCGAAACGATGGGGAACGGACTATACCGCCTACGAGGGAGGCATCTACTCCTCCGAGTGGGTCTGGGCGAAGGTGCTGCACGTGCTTCGCGCCGACAGGGCTGTCCGCGAGGCCGCCGCCTCGTGGGTCGAGCACTGCGACTGGATTCCCGCCCTCATCACGGGCAACGAAAGCCCCGGCAGCCTCAAGAGAAGCCGCTGCGCCGCCGGTCACAAGGCCATGTGGCATCCCAGGTGGGGAGGTCTCCCGCCGGAAGAATTCCTCGTCGCCCTCGACCCGTGCCTTGCCGGGTTTCGCGAGCGCCTCTTCACCGACACCTTCACGAGCGACCAGCCGGCCGGACGCATCTCCCTGAAGTGGGCCTACCGACTGGGCCTCTCGTCGGACGTCACCGTGGCCGTCGGCGCTTTCGACTGTCACATGGGGGCCGTCGGCGCACAGATCAAGCCCGGCGTCTTCGTCCGCGTCATCGGCACGTCCACGTGCGACGTCATGGTCGTTCCCCCGTCAGAACTCGGCGATCGCCTCATCCCCGGCATCTGCGGGCAAGTCGACGGCTCGGTCATCCCCGGCATGATCGGTCTCGAGGCCGGGCAATCCGGTTTCGGCGACATCTACGCCTGGTTCAAGCGCGTCCTTGCCTGGCCGATCGAGCAGCTCGTTGCCGTTTCTCCTCACGTCAGCCCGGCGTTCAGGGAGCGTCTCGTCGAGGAGACCCTCGACCGCCTCATCCCCACGCTCTCCGAGGCGGCGGCGAAGATTCCCCCCGGGGAGAACTCCCTCGTCGCTACCGACTGGATGAACGGTCGCCGTACCCCCGACGCCAACCAGCTCCTCAAGGGAACCATCGCCGGGATCACCCTCGGCAGCGACGCCCCTCGCCTCTTCCGGGCCCTCGTCGAGGCCACCGCCTTCGGCTCACGTGCCATCGTCGAGCGCTTCCTCGATAACGGCATCCAGATCAACGAGGTCACCGGCATCGGCGGCATCGCCCTCAAGTCGCCCTTCGTCATGCAGACCCTCGCCGACGTCCTCGGTATGCCCGTCCAGGTATACAAGTCCGGACAGGCTTGTGCCGTCGGCGCGGCCATGTTCGCCGCCGTCGCGGCGGGGGAATACCCCACCGTCGAGAAGGCGCAGAAGGTCATGGGACAGGGTTTCGCACGCGTCTACACGCCCGATCCCGCCACCAGCGACATCTACACGAACCTCTACCTTAAATACTGCGCCATCGGGCAGGCGGTAGACATCTAAATAACTTTGAACGAAAATCATTAACACCACACGACTATGCAAGCATTAGACTGGACCGTTATCGGGCTATTCGCCGTCGTTCTCGTGGCGATCATCGTCTGGGTCCTCAAGAAAAAACAAGACAGTTCCGGCGACTACTTCCTCGCCGGTCGTGACGCCACGTGGATAGCCATTGGCGCTTCCATCTTCGCCTCCAACATCGGTTCGGAGCACCTCGTCGGCCTGGCCGGCACGGGCGCCGAGAGCGGCATGGCGATGGCCCACTGGGAAATCCAAGGATGGATCATCCTCATCCTCGGATGGGTATTCGTCCCCTTCTACTCCCGCAGCATGGTATACACCATGCCGGAATTCCTGGAACGCCGCTACAACTCGCGGTCGCGTACCATCCTCTCATTCATCTCGCTCATCAGCTACGTGCTGACGAAAGTAGCGGTCACCGTTTACGCCGGCGGCCTCGTCTTCCAGCAAGTCTTCGGCATCGAGACGTTGTGGGGCGTTGACTTCTTCTGGATCGCGGCCATCGGGCTGGTCATCCTCACGGCCATCTACACGGTCATCGGCGGGATGAAATCCGTCCTCTACACCTCCGTGCTCCAGGCCCCGTTGCTCCTCCTCGGCTCGGCCGTCATCCTCGTCATGGGGCTGCGCGAGCTGGGCGGCTGGGAAGAGCTGATGCGCGTCTGCGGCCTCGACAGCATCAACGACCACGGGGACACGCGCCTCAACCTCATGCGCTCGAACAACGACCCGTCCGTCCCGTGGCTCGGCGCCATTGTCGGCTCGGCGATCATCGGCTTCTGGTACTGGTGCACCGACCAGTACATTGTCCAGCGCGTGCTCTCCGGAAAGAACGAGCGGCAAGCCCGCCGCGGCGCCATCTTCGGCGCTTACCTCAAGCTGTTGCCCGTCTTCCTCTTCCTCATCCCCGGCATGATCGCCTTCGCGCTCCACCACAAGCTCGGTAACTTCCTCCCGATCGACGGCGAGACCGGCAGGGCCATCTCCGACGCCGCCTTCCCCGTGCTCGTGGCCAAACTACTGCCGGCGGGCCTCAAGGGATTAGTCGTTTGCGGTATTCTCGCCGCCTTGATGAGTTCACTTGCCTCGTTGTTCAACTCCTCGGCGATGCTCTTCACGATCGACTTCTACAAGCGCTTCCGCCCGAAGACGCCGGAAAAGAGACTCGTGCGCATCGGTCAAATCGCCACGATCGGCGTCGTCATCCTCGGCATCCTGTGGATCCCGATCATGCGCAGCGTCGGCGACGTCCTCTACGCGTACCTCCAGGAGGTACAATCCGTCCTTGCCCCCGGCATCGCGGCGGCCTTCCTGCTGGGCGTGTGCTGGAAACGCGCCTCGGCGCTGGGTGGCATGTGGGGATTGCTGTCGGGCATGATCATCGGCCTCACGCGCCTCGGCGCCAAGGTCTACTACGAGGCCATCAACACCTTTGCAGGAGAATCGCTCTTCAAGCACGTCTTCTACGACGTCAACTGGCTCTTCTTCTGCGGCTGGATGTTCCTCGCCTGCGTGATTGTCGTCGTGGTCGTCAGCTACGCCACCGCCGCCCCGTCGCCCGCCAAGATACAGGGCCTCGTCTTCGGCACCGCCACCCCGAAGCAACGCGCCGCCACGCGCGCCAGCTGGAACGGCTGGGACGTCTTCCACACCGCCGTCATCCTCGGCATCACCACCCTTTTCTACATCTATTTCTGGTAAACTAACATGAAAACCTCAAAATCAATCCACATGAAACGCGTACTATTTACCCTCGCCATCGTCGCCGTCGCCCTCGTGACGGCACGGGCACAAAACAAACTCGTCATCCACGCCGACCAGGGCAAGACGACGATCAGTAAACACATCTACGGCCACTTCGCCGAACACCTCGGCCACTGCATCTACGGCGGCTTCTGGGTCGGCGAGGACTCTCCCATCCCGAACACCCGCGGTATACGTAACGACGTCGTCGCCGCCCTCAAGGAGATCAGCATCCCCAACCTCCGCTGGCCCGGAGGGTGCTTCGCCGACGAGTACCACTGGATGGACGGCATCGGCCCGCGTGCCGACCGTCCCCGCATGATCAACACCCACTGGGGAGGCGTCGTCGAGGACAACAGCTTCGGGACGCACGAGTTCCTCGACCTCTGCGAGCAACTCGGCTGCGAGCCGTACATCTGCGGCAACGTCGGCAGCGGCTCCGTCGAGGAAATGTCCAAGTGGGTCGAGTACATCACCTTCGACGGCGAAAGCCCAATGGCCAGGCTCCGCCGTGAAAACGGGAGAGAGAAACCCTGGAAAGTCACCTTCTGGGGCATCGGCAACGAAAACTGGGGGTGCGGAGGCAACATGACCCCCGCCTACTACGCCAACCTCTACCGGAGGTACGCCACCTATTGCCGCAACTACGGCGAGAACCGCCTCTTCAAGATCGCCGGGGGTGCGAACGGCAGCGATTATAACTGGACCGAGACCCTCATGCGGGAGGCCGCCGGGCAGATGCAAGGGCTTTCCCTCCACCACTACACCGTCCCCGGGAACTGGGGTAGGAAAGGCTCCGCCACCAACTTCAACGAGGCCGAATACCTCACCACCGTCGAGAAGACTCTCGTGATGAACGAGCTGCTCGACAGGCACTCGAACATCATGGATCGCTTCGACCCGCAGAAGCGCGTCGCCCTCGTCCCCGACGAGTGGGGCGCGTGGTACGACGTCGAACCGGGAACGAACCCCGGCTTCCTCTTCCAGCAGAATACCCTCCGCGACGCCATCATCGCCGGCACGAACCTCAACATCTTCAATAACCACGCCGACCGCGTCCGGATGGCCAACATCGCCCAGGCCATCAACGTCCTGCAGGCCGTCCTGCTCACCCGCGACGAGAAGATCGTCCGCACGCCCACCTACTGGGTCTTCTGGCTATACAAGGCACACCAGGACGCCACGCTGCTGCCTACCGTCCTCACCGCCAACCGCGTCAACGCCACCACCGCGGCGCCACCGGCGAACGTTCCCTTCCGCCGCGAACCGAGGGGCGTCGATGCCATCAACGCCTCCGCGTCGCGCGACGCCGCCGGCAAGATACACGTCACGCTCGTGAACGTCGACCCAAAGAACGAGCAGACCGTCGAGATCGAAGCCCGCGGGACGACCGTTAAACGCGTCGCCGGGCACGCGCTCGCCGGGGCCATCACCGAACACAACACCTTCGACGCCCCGGACCGCGTCGCCGCGAAGCCTTTCAACGGCGCACGGCTCGCCAAGGGGGTCGTCACCGTGAAACTACCCGCCTGTTCCGTTGTCCTGCTCGAGATGGAGTAAGGTGGCAACGACTGGCATGCATATCAACACTTTTACCAGCGTAACGTCGGCACGACTGCCAGTCGTGTCGGCGTTACCACTACTCGCGTCGACGTCACGACAATTCAAGTCAAAACCACGGCAACCCGGACCCAAAACAGAGTCATTCGCGTCGACGTCACGACGGTTTGAGTCCCCGTTACAATCGTTTCCTTCGACGTTAGAACCGTTTCCTTCGACGTTATTGACGAAAATGTCGACGTTAGAACAAATTCCTTCGACGTTAGAACAAATTCTTTCGACATTATTGACGAAAACGTCGACGT
>JAIRKS010000018.1 GCA_031259905.1 Odoribacteraceae bacterium | reverse complement strand
GTGTGTTTAAAAGAATATCCCGGATCTGCAAATCCTCAGGCGTAAAAATCCTTAAATCTTCAACCTGCTTCATGTTAGCTGTTTTATGATATTGATCGTTCATTTGTCTGCTTCTTTTGGTACATTATGTTTCGTGATTTGTATCTCACGGGGCGAATGTAGCGCGTTTTTCCTTACCATGAAACAATCCCCCCTCGTTTTCTAACTATTTTTTTTCACGTCCCCCTTATTTTACCCGTTCACCCCCCGTCCGAGCTCCCGGAACGAGCCGACGAGGGGGGCGTTATCGCGTGAATTCGCGTATCTTTGCGATCTAACGTTTAAAACGAGAAATGATGAATAAAATAAACGAGTTATTCGGGACGCGCTACCCGGTAGTGCAGGGCGGGATGGCATGGTGCAGCGGCTGGCGCTTGGCAGCAGCGGTAAGTAACGCCGGTGGACTGGGGGTGATCGGCGCGGGGTCGATGACGCCGGCGGTGCTCCAGGAGCACGTGCGGCGTTATCGTGCCGTCACCAACCGTCCTTTCGGCGTGAACCTCCCGCTGACGGTCCGTGATATAGAGGACATGGTGTCGGCGATCATCGGGGAGGCGGTGCCGATCGTCTTCACGTCGGCGGGCAGCCCGCGGGCGTGGACGAGAATTTTCCAGGAGCGCGGGATTATCGTGGTTCACGTAGTGAGCAGCGCGCGATTCGCCGTGAAGTGCGAGGAGGCCGGCGTGGACGCGATCGTCGCCGAGGGCTTCGAGGCCGGCGGGCACAACGGACGGGAGGAGACGACAACCCTCTGCCTGTTGCCTGCCATTCGTCGCGTGACGACGCTGCCGCTGCTGGCCGCCGGCGGGATCGGGACGGGCGAGGCGATGCTGGCCGCGCGGGTGCTGGGGGCGGACGGGGTGCAGGTCGGCACGCGGTTCGCGTTGACGCGCGAAAGCTCGGCGCACGAGAACTTCAAGCGGCTGTGCCTGTCGCTGGAGGAGGGGGAGACGCGGCTGCTGCTGAAGAAGCTCGTCCCGACGCGCCTGGCGAAGGGCGATTTCATGACGGCCGTCGAGGAGGCGGAGGCGCGCGGCGCGTCGGCGGACGAGCTGCGGGAGTTGCTGGGGAGCGGACGGGCACGGGCGGGGATCTTCGAGGGCGACCTGTCGGCCGGCGAGCTGGAAATCGGCCAGGTGGCGAGCCTGTTCCGTCACGAGCAGGGTGCGGCGGAGGTGGTCGAGGAGATCGTCGCGGAGTACGAGCGGGCGCTGGCGAGACACGCGACGTGGACGCTGGACGATTGAACGGGACGTCGCGGGTAACAATTCCGCGCGACGAGGCGAAAAAACATTAAGGATTGATACATCGCGAGGCCCGTTGGATTTTATTTCGTATCATTGCAGTTGTATTGTATTATATGCCTTCCATCGCGGGAGGCAGTTACTCATTAAAAGATCTTAGCATGAAGAAGAGAATCGTTTTACTTGTTAGCGTGTTGGCCGGCATGTTGTCGAGCCTTCCGGTGTACCCCCAGGGGGTAAATTTCAGGGGCGTCTCGCTCGCGGAAGCGTTGGAGAGCGCCCGGGCGGAATCGAAATTGGTCATGATCGATTGCCAGACGAGCTGGTGCGGGCCGTGCAAGTTCATGTCGAATTCCGTGTTCCCGCTCGCGGAGGCGGGTAACTTTTTCAACAAGCACTTCGTCTGCGTCGAGTTTGACATGGAGAAAGGCGAGGGGCCTGACATCGCGAAGAAATACGGCGTGAGGGCCTACCCGACGTTCCTGATCCTCGACGCCAACGGCACGGAGCGCTATCGCGTCGTCGGTGCCAGCGAACTGGATAGCTTTATCCCGCGCGTGCGACGGGGAATGGACCCGAAGAACTCCCTCGCCGTCCTGGCGAAAGAATACGCGTCGGGGAAGATGAAAAAGGAGAGGAAGCTCACCTACCTCTTCGCCCTGCAGGACGCCAACGACGGGCAGACTGCCGGCAAGATCAAGAAGGAGCTGCTGGCCAGCCTGACGCCGGCGGAAAAGCTCAGCGCTACCTACTGGCCGCTCCTCGACAAGTCGACCGAGACGCTGGACTTTATCGTGAAGAACCAAGCGAAGTTGGAAAAGAGCGTGGGCAAGGAGAAGGTAAGCCACTACCTGAACGAGTCGTACATCACCCTGTTGAACGACTACGTATCTAAAGGAGTGAAGACCGAGGCCGGTGAGAAACTACGCGTCGCGATCAATGACCGGGTCAGCCGGGGGGAACTCGTGCCGGACGTCGTGCTGGAGATCAAGCTGGCGTGCGCCGGGGAGCTCTCGTCGGGGGGGAATTTCGTTCCCGTCGTCGACCTGCTGGCCAAGAACGTGGAGACGCTCTCGATGACCGACCTGCTCGGCTTCACGTTTGTCTTCAGGAAACTCGACATGAAAAACAAGGCGCTGATGACAAAAGTCGTGGCAATCTGCGACGCGATCATCGGGAAGCTGCCGTCAGAAAACCGTGCCGTGCTCGAGGACACGCTGGAGAAGCATTTCGCCCCGTACAAGAAGGCCGCCGCCACGGGCGTCTACTGGGAGCACCTCACGCTGGCGGAAGCCCTCGCGAAAGCCAAGCGGGAGGGTAAGTATGTCTTCATGGATTGCTACACGACGTGGTGCGGCCCCTGCGCGTACATGGCGAACACGGTATTCCCGCGTCCGGAAGTCGGCGACTACTTTAACGAGCATTTCATCAACGTGAAGTACGACATGGAAGAGGGCGAGGGGATCGAGATCGCGAAGAAGTACAACGTGTACGCCTTCCCGATGTTCATCCTCCTGAACCCGGACGGCTCCGTGCAACACAAGACCTTCGGCTCTTCCGAGAAGATCGTCGAGGAGGTCAAGAAGGGGCTGACCGACGAGCACGCTACCGGCGCGCTCGACAGGAAGTACGCCGGCGGGAATCGCGACAAGGAGTTCCTCTCCGCGTACCTCGAGCAGTTGATCGATTTCTACGAGATGGACAAGGCGCGCGAGGTGCACGGGATACTGGACCCGCTCCTGAGTGACGCCGAGCGGACGAGCAAGCGCTACTGGTACTTGTACGAGAGTAACGAGTTCAGCGGGGATGGCTCCGCGACGCTCAACTATTTGCTGGCGCACAAGAAGGCTTTCGAGGCGTCCGTGGGAAAAGATGCCGTCGACGAAAAGATTACCGAGCTTTACAAGAGGAGACTCTACCCGGTGTTGCTCGGGAAGGAAACCCCGGGGCCGGGAGTGTTGGAAAAGTTGAAGAAAGAACTCGCCCCGTACAAGTTGACGCGGGAGAAAGAGCTGTTCGCGTGCATCGACCTCGTCAGCGGTTACGCCGCCGATGACCCGGGGAAACTGCTGAAGGTGGCGACGAAAAAACTCGACTACCTGACCGAAGAGAACGCCGACATCGCGATCTTCACGCTCAACTACCTGAAGAAAAACACGACCGGGAAACTCGACGCGTTGAAGAAGATGGCCGGGAAACTCGCGAAGAGGTTCACGTTGGAAGAGTACAAAGAGATCCTCTCCAGGTTGTTCGAGGAACAAGGAGAAGAACAGGACGCGGGGACAACCGGGGAGTAACACGCTGCCGGGCACGTCCGGGCACGCGCTATCCCGCGCGTGAAATACCCGGGGAGGAACATTCTCCCCGGGTATTTATTTTCCAGCGTCTTGGCACGGTTTCCCGCGTGGTACTTCCCGCGTTCTTTTTTCGTTCGCTCCCGCGGGGCGTCGTTCGCGGGGGATTTCACGGGGGGCGACCGGGGGGATTCATCCCGTCACGGGTGGCTCGCGGAAGCCGATGATGGAGTGTTGTTTTCTCCCGTCCATCCAGACGGCGAGCGGTTCGGCGAAGCGAACGCGTCGCGTGTAGGCGAGTTCCTCGACGATCTCCTGCCGTTCGAGGACGTCGACACGGATAAACGCGGAGTCGGACTGGAAAGGTATGGCGAAGTACCCGACGTGCAGGGAGGTCACGTTGTGAAAGAAGTGCGAGCCGAGGGAGGCGTCCAGCGGGAAGCCGGGCAGGCCCTGCTCGACGATCACCCGCGCGTTGGAGATGTCCGACCACTGGACGGGGATCCCGGTGAGCGGGTCGCGCGTGCCCCATCGTCCAGGCCCCACGAGGAGATACTTGACTCCCTCGTCGACGAGGCGGTCGTTGAGGCGCTTGATTTCGCCTGCTATTTCGGTTGTTTTGAGGCGGTCGAACTTGCCGGGCACGACGTAGACGACGTCGCGTATGTAGTCGATCTTCCCGTTCCCCATTCCCTTGTTGGCGCGCAACAGGACGCGTTCTTCGGGGATGTCGATGCCGGAGAGGTCGACGTTGTACTCGTGTTTGATGAGCGGTTTGATTTGTAAGAGGTAGAAGACGGGGGTGGCGTTCTCGATGTTCAGGGCGAATTCGATTTCGACGGGCGATCCCATCGCTTGCGCGAAGATGTCGAGGAGGATTTGCAGGGTTTTCGCCAGCGGGATCTGGTCGTAGAGGAGGATCTTCGAGAAGTCTACCACGCGTGGTCCTTTCACGTTAAAGTCGTGCACGAAGCGGTCGTTCATGAAATCGTGTACGGTGGCGCTGTATTCCAGCGTGCCGTCTTGTTCGGCGGCTTTCAGGTCGTACGACCGGATGGCGGCGTTTTCTCCCTCGCGATAGAGATCTCTCTCTCGTTTTGCCATGTCGATCGCGTAGAAGGAGCGTTGCGAGTCGCGGATCATGTCGCCGGTGGAGCCGAGGTTGAGCCTCGGGTAGGCTGGGGAGAAGCGGTGTGCTTTTTCCCCGCCGACGACGTGTGTTCCCAGGCCGATGGCCATGACGGCGAAGCCGTCGCCGGGTCGGATGTGGGAGAAGGGATAGAAGTTGTACGATTGCGCGACGCCGCTGATGTCGGGGTAATAGCGGCCGTTGTGTTCGTTGCCGACGACTTCCTGGATGATGATTCCCATTTTTTCTTCCTCGATGAGGCTGTCGATGGCCTTGAAGTAGGCGCGGGAGTTTTCGGTGAAGGTGGAGGCGTAGACGAACTTGATGGCGTCTTCCAGTTCCCGCAGGCGGGCGTCGGTGTCGGGGTGATTGTTCGGGATGAGGCAGGTGGCGTAGACGCCGGCGAAGGGTTGGTTGAGGGAGTCCTCGAAGAGGCCGGAGGAGCGGACGGCGAGGGGGCGCGTCATGACGTCGGCGTACTGCCGGAGTTTTTGCCGGAGCCTGGTGGAGAGCGGGGCTTCGCGGAAGGCCTCGAGGAGGTGTTCACGCGGGCCGTTCTCGTGGATGATCTTGAAGAGGTTGTTTTCCTCGAGGAAGTGGTCGAACTCCTCGACGCCGATGATGGCGGTTTTGGGGATGGTGACGAGGGGCGCGGGGATGATTTTCTTGAGGTAGACGTTTTCGATGAAGTGGGAGATGAAGGCGAGGCCGCGTCCTTTTCCGCCGAGGGATCCTTTTCCGAGGCGGGTGATGTAGTGGTTGGAGTTGACGAGGGCGGGGTCGAAGTTGATGATTCTCCCGCGTAATTTTTTGAGGCGCGAGTTTTCGAAGACGGTATTGATGAAGTGCCGTATTTCGGCCGGGCTTTTAAAATACTCGAAGCTGTATCGTTTTAGTTTCTTGGCGATGTTGATTTCGCCGCGTGCCATGAACCAGGCGGAGATGCCGTCACGCTTGGAGTGGAACTCGATGGATTCATCGGGGATGGCGAGTAATTTTCGCTTGAACTCGGCGATGTTGGAGGCTTTGTCGATGGGTTCGCCGAGCTTGTCGCGGAAGACGAAGTCGCCGAAGCCGAGTCTTTTCTTGATAAATTCCTTGATGTCGAGCGAGAGGGTGATGGAATTCTTGTTGATGAAATCGGCGCCGGCGGCGGCTGCCTCGAGGGCGTTTCCCGCTTCCTGGCTTTGGAGGAGGCATGGCACGCGCGGGTCGACGTGGTGCACGTAGCGGATGAGTTGTACGCCGGCGTCGTCGGTTTCCGTGCCGTCGCGGGCGTAGCGGACGTCGGAGATGACGCCGAGGAGGTTGTACGAGTAGTTGTCGATGATCTCGACGGCTTCCTCGAAGGTGCTGGCGAGGGCGACGCGCGGGCGGACGCGTGTTTTGAGGATGAGTCCAAGCTCGTCGGTGCCGGTTTCGTCCTTGATGATCTCTTGCGTCTGCGCCATGATCTCGGAGTAGAGCAACGGGAGGTAGCGCGAGTAGTAGCGGACGGAGTTCTCGACGACGAGGATCACGCGTACGTCTCCGAGGCGCGTGTCTGCCTTGAGGTTTTCTTTATCCTCGAGGTAGTTCACCATCGCGACGAAGATCTTCGTCGAGCCGTTCCAGACGAAGAGCCGCTCGATGGTCTCCCTGTACTGCTCCTCGATCTGGTGGAAATAGGCGAGGTCGGCGTTGTTATTGACGAGCATGAGCTGGTGGATGCCCGGGTAGAGGCTCTTGATGGTTTTGCTGATGGCGAGCGGCGTTTTCTTGTCGAGGCCTGCCATGATGATGACCAGGTCGAAATGTTTTTGCTTTAATTCCTTGAGCGCGGCGGCCTCGTTCGCGGCGGAGGTAAAGCGCGGCGCGGTAAAGAGGTTCAACTGGAGGTACTCGCCGAAGATCTTGTCGGAGAACTGCCCCTCGCGTTCGATCGTGTAGGCGTCGTAATAATTGGCGACGAGCAGGATCTCTTTTATCTTGAACGGCATGAGTTCCTGGAAGATGTCGCGGTCGTTTTTCTTGCGCTTGTAGAGCTTATCGAGATCAATTTTTTCCATGCGGTGGTATGTTACCCGGTTTTCCCGCGAAGATACTGTTTCTCGCGAGAGGGAGGCGGGGGACGGGATGAAAACGCGCGGGATTCGTGCTCGCGAGGCCGGGTCATTGCCGCCGGGGGACGAATTTCGGGCGTCCCAAACCGGATTTCGGGCGTCCCAAACTGAATTTCGGGCGTCCCAAACCGGATTTCGGACGTCCGAAACCGGATTTCGGGCGTCCCAAACTGAATTTGGGACGTCCCAAACTGAATTTCGGGCGTCCCAAACTGAATTTCGGACGTCCCAAACTGAATTTCGGACGTCCCAAATTGAGTTTCGGACGTCCCA
>JAIRKS010000145.1 GCA_031259905.1 Odoribacteraceae bacterium | reverse complement strand
TTGTCGACCCAGAAATAGTTATTATGCACGACCATTACCCTGTCCCCGCTACCGAGCATTTCCTCCTTGTACAGGAGACGTGCCCGGATACCGGCGTTGAACCGGTTGGCTTGCCAGTTGGAACGGCAGACGATCACGGTATCTTCCTCTCCTGCCACATCGTATTCCCGTTCCAGCACCTCGAGAAACTCCCCGCCCGCAATCCGCCTGACGTCGGGGAAGTCCAGTTTGAGGAACGATGTCGCCTTTCTCCCGCTCCCGATCATCTGCCTGACCCGCGTGGCGTTGAAGAGAATCCCGGAATCCTCCGCCTGGCGCGTGGTTTCCGTCAGGTTCGCCTCGTGCACCTCCACGTCGTGGAGGCGTCGCATGAGGTCGCCATCGAGGGCCGGGCCGAGGCGCGTGCCGACGGGAGGCAGCTGGGCGTCGTCACCAATGAAGACCAACCGGTTGCGCCGTCCGTTGTAAACATACTCGAAGAGATCGTCGAGCAGCGAGCCGCTCCCGAAGATCGAATCAAAGCTCCTCGTCCCGATCATCGATGCCTCGTCCACGAAAAAGAGGGTATCGTTGCTCGTGTTAAAGCCCAGGTCGAACAGGCCGGTGCTCTCCCGTGTCTCCCTCCTGCGATAGATTTTCTTGTGGACGGTGAAGGCCGGTACTCCCGCGTAGGCCGAGAAAACTTTGGCGGCGCGCCCCGTCGGGGCCAGCAGGACGACCCGGTATTGAAGTTGTAACAAGGTGTTCACGATAGCGGCTACCAGGGAGGTCTTCCCCGTGCCGGCGTATCCTTTCAACAGGAAAAGATTCCGCTCTCGTTCACGGTAAAAGAACGCGACAAACGCATCCACTGCCTCCCGTTGCGAGGGTGTGTAGGCAAGGCCAAAGTTCGTCGCCAGCACCCGCTTGAAATGTTCGTGCACCATCATCAATCCGATCTTTTTTCTTACTTTTGTCCGCGTACGCGGGGAACGTTCCGGGCGTTCCGGGCAAAAGCCGCGTAAAGATAAGCTGAATGCAGAAAAAAATCCCATGTTGAAACGAGTATCCGCGCGACGTGTTCATCACTTGTCGGGAGCCTCCCCAGGGGAGATCCCCGGCGGGTGCACGCTCTCTATCTGTCACGAGGAGGAGGGATACTCGTTTTGCATCCGGAGCGCCGGGGGAGAATTGCTGCTGCTCGCCGGCGAGTCGTTCGAGAACGAGGCGCCGGGAGCCACGGTCACGCACGTGCAAGAAACGATCGCCGGTAACCCGTTCCTCGCCCGTCGCGACTACGAGAAGGTGATCATTGCAGCGTGTTACCGCGAGAAAATGCTGCTCCCTGACCGCTTCTTCCGGGAAGAACAACTCCCGCTCCTGTGGTCATTCTACCGCGACTTCCCCGGGGGCGATCGCACCCTCTCCCGTCTTGTCAAGGAGTGGAACGCGCACGTGGTGGGGACGCTCCCCTCGCGCATCGAGCAACTGTACAAGCGGATACAGCCGGACTGTATCTTTCTCCCCGGTGGCCTTCCTCTCGTCCAGCTGGCTCTCCAGACGTGCTCGATCGACCGCGAATATCTTCTCGTCGACGTTCACGATGATTACGTCGACCTCCTGCTGGTGCGCGACCGGCGCCCGCTCCTCTTCAACGCGTTTCCCCGCGAGACGGAGGACGATATACTTTACGTCATGCTGCACGCGGCGCGCACGTGTCACCTCGACGAGAAACACGCGCGTCTGGTACTCACGGGACATGTCTCCCCGCGCGGGCCACTTCACGAACACCTCTCCCGCTACTGGTCTTCCCCGCTACTGGTCACGGAACCGGCGCTGAACGCCCTCGCACGGGACGCGGCGCTGAACACCACGCCCTTCATTCACTTGCTCAACCTCCACGCGTGCGAATCGTGAGCGGGACACACCGGGGACGACAACTCTTCCCGGACAAACATTTCAAGGCGCGTCCCACGACGGATTTCGCCAAGGAAAACCTCTTCAACGTCCTGCAACATCTTGTCGAGATCGATGGCGCCCGCGTACTCGACCTCTTCTCCGGCACCGGTAGCATCAGCTACGAGTTTGCCTCCCGTGGCGCCGGACAGATCATCGCCGTCGAATCCTACTATCACCACTTCTCGTTCATCAAACACACCGCCGCTACCCTCGGATTCGGAAACATCAAGGTTTACAAGACAGATGCCTTCCTCGCCTGCACGCGGCTGGAAAATAATCCTTTCCACGTCGTGTTCGCTGACCCGCCGTATGACCTGCCGCGGCTAATCGACCTGCCGGCGACGATCTTCGGCAACCGCCTCCTGCTACCGGGAGGAATCGCCGTGATAGAGCACCCCGGCAGCATCGACTTCTCGGCCCATCCCCGCTTCCTCTCGACCAGGGAATACGGTAACGTCCACTTCTCTCTTTTCCAAGAGGAAGCCACGGGGGAACAGGACGCGCGCGCAACGTAATCACACCTTCCTCATCTATACCTATGCAAAAACACACGACCCATGAAATACCAACCTCTATATCTCCTGATCCTCGCGCTCGCCGCCTCTTGCGTTGACGAACATCGCCCCCCGGGCCACGAGAAGTTCTTCCTCGCGTACGGCACCGTCGAAAGCGCCCCCGGGCACGACCTCTTTATCGTGCTGGACGATAAGGATACCACGCTACTCGTCGCCGAATCCACCGTGCCACTCGAATTTTTCAAGAACGAGATGCGCCTCATCGTCGACTATTCAATCATGGAAAAGACAGCTCCCGGTCAATCCTATCACTACCGCGCGCGAGTCAACCAGGCCGTGGAAATTAACACGGTAGATGTCAACGTCTCCGGGAACAACACGGGTAACGATCCCATCACGGTCGAAGACTACTGGCTCGCGCACGGCTTTCTCACGTTCAAGTATCGCGTCCGCGGCACGACCTTCAAACACGCCGTCAACCTCACCCTCCTGCCTTACCCGCGAGAAGGCAATGACGAGACGGGCGAGCAGTTCATTCCCCTCGAATTGCAGCACGACGACGCCGGAGATCCGGACAACGAGACGCTGACGGACCTCGTCTCCTTCCCCTTGTACAAGGCATTCCCCGGGGCCACCGAACCGACGAGGTTGAGAATCTCATACAACGACCCGGAGAAAAAAGAGGGGGAAACAACCATCGAGATTACCTACTACCCGCGCGAACCGTCGTGACTGCTCCTCTCCCCACGATTATTTTCTCGCGAAATTGCTTGCAAACCGGAGAAAAGATTTACCTTTGCCCCCACTTGAAACAAATATCGTTCTTTAAAACAATGGGCAGTTACCAGAGTGGACAAATGGGGCTGACTGTAACTCAGCTGGCTAAGCCTTCGGTGGTTCGAATCCATCACTGCCCACGAAAACGACAGGCGCGCAACCTGTCGTTTTCAATAAAATCGCGGAAATAGCTCAGTCGATAGAGCACTAGCCTTCCAAGCTGGGGGTCGCGGGTTTGAGTCCCGTTTTCCGCTCTCGCGTGAGAAGCCCCGTGTATCAATTACATGGGGCTTGTATTTTTTTAGCTATACAGCATCGAAAGGATTCCTTTTTTCAGTTTTTTCGTAAAACACTTGTAAAACATCGTGGCAAGGATAATAAGTTCTCTCGTGGTAATACTTCCCTTGCATTCATCCGGATGGCGGGGCAGTAGAACATGATGGCAGGGTGGTGGAACATGGTGGCGAGGCGGTGGAACATGGTGGCGAGGCGGTGGAACATGTTGGCGTGGCGGTGGAACATGATGGCGTGGGGGTGGGAGA
>JAIRKS010000138.1 GCA_031259905.1 Odoribacteraceae bacterium | reverse complement strand
TATCCTTACCCTCGTTTCCCGACAAGCACGCGGGAAGCGTTGAGAATAGCGAGCAGCGCCACGCCGACATCCGCGAACACGGCCTCCCACAACGTGGCCATTCCGGCAGCGCCCAGGGCGAGGACGATCGCCTTGACGCCGAAGGCAAGGACGATATTTTGGACGACGATACGCCGCGTGCGCCGCCCGACATGTATCGCGGTAGCGACCTTCGTCGGCTGGTCGGTTTGGATCACCACGTCGGCCGTCTCGATAGCCATATCGCTGCCGAGGCCCCCCATAGCGATCCCCACGTCACTCAACGCCAGCACGGGCGCGTCATTAATACCATCGCCGACGAAAGCCACGCGCGCACCGGGAATAGCCTTGAGCTGCTCGACGCGCGCCACCTTCCCTTCCGGGAGCAAGTCACCGTGAGCCTCGTCGATACCCAGTCGCCCGGCAATATCCTTGACGATGGCGCTGCTATCCCCGGAAAGCATGACAACACGCCGGACGCCCGCTCGCCTTAACGCAGCGATCGCCTCCGCGGCATCCTCTTTCAACGTGTCGGCGACCACGACGTAGCCGATGTATTGCCTGTCGACGGCGCAGATCACGACCGTGCCGGGGATGTCGCGCAGGTTACTCGGGAAGACGATCTCCGCCTCGTCGAGCAACCGGGCGTTACCGACGAGCACCTCTTTCCCGAACGCCGTCGCGTCGATTCCTCTCCCGGCGATCTCCCGCGAACGGGAGAGCGGACCGAGCTTGTTGGTACGCGACCGGGCGTAGAGCGTAATGGCGCGCGCGACGGGGTGCGTGCTCGACGCCTCCACGGTAGCCAGGAGCGACATGAAGACTTCCACCGGCGTGCTGGGGCAGCCCACGCTTTGTACCTCGAAGACGCCCCGCGTCAGCGTGCCCGTCTTGTCGAGCACGACCGTGTCGACGCGCGCGATAGCGTCCAGGTAATTCCCCCCCTTGAAGAGAATCCCCTGGCGGGAGGCCGCGCCGATGCCGCCGAAGTACCCCAGCGGGATGCTGATCACGAGCGCGCACGGGCAAGAGATCACGAGGAAGATCAATCCCCGGCGAAACCACTCGTGGAAGTTGTAAGCGAACGCCGGGTCGACGAGCGAGAGCAACCACGGGAACAAGACGACAAGTACGGCGCATCCCGCGACGATCGGCGTGTACACCCGTGCAAAGGCGCGGATAAACCTTTCCGTTGGCGCTTTACGCTCCGCCGCTTCCCGCGTCAGGCGCAGCACGCGGGCGAAGGCGCTCTGCTCGTGGGGGCGGGTGACGACCAGGCGCGCCACGCGATCCATCGCGATCATCCCGGCCAACACCTCCTCGCCGGCAGCGATCTCGCGCGGGAGGCTTTCCCCGGTGAGCGCCGACGTGTCGAAAACGGCCGCGGCAGCCTGCAACGTCCCGTCGAGCGGGACACGTTCGCCGACCTTGATCTCGATGATTTCCCCGATGGCGACGTCGGCCGGGTCGACGCGTCGCGCCTCGCCATCACGGATCACGGTCGCGGAATCCGGTCGCGCGTCGACCAGCGCGTTGATATTCCGTTTGGCCCGGCTGACGGCGGCCTCCTGCAGGAGTTCGCCCACCGAGTAGAAGAGCATCACCGCCACCCCTTCCGGGTGCTCCCCGACGAAAAACGCGCCGAGCGTCGCGAGGCTCATCAAGGTAAACTCGTTGAAGAAGTCCCTGCCGGAGATCGCCTTCACGGCCGCCCCCAGCACCGGCAAGCCGACGGGGAGGTAAGCGAGGAGATACCAGGCAAGGCGTGCCGCGGCGGGCAAGTCGAGGGCCTCGTCCATCGCGATCCCGCCCGCCAGCAGGCACGCGCTGGCGACGGCCGGGAAGTATTTTCTCGCCGCGTGCTTTTTCGTGCTGTCGTCACGGCAGCAGGCATGTTGTTTATCTCGTGTCATGTTGCTTGTATTTAGTACGGCGCGAAGATACGTCCCCTCGCGTGCAACACGGTTGCAAGTAACGCGGCCGGCCGGCAAAAAAACAGGTGACCGTCGGGCGGCCACCTGCACGTACTCTCGCGTAACGCGGCAAATCAATTCAGCGGGGCGGCAGCGATAAAGAGATCCCTTCTCGCTATCTCCTCCTTGATAGCCACCAGGTCGGAGAGGCGGATATACCCGATGACATACTTGTAATCATCGCTCCAGTACCGCTCGGTAATCGCCGTGAAGGGGAAAAGCGCCAGATCCTCCTCGCGCGCGTACCTCAAGTAGAGGCGGAACGAGCAATCGTCCGTGTACGAGAAGCGCGTCGTGCCGTTCCTCTTCTTGTACTCGTAGCGATAATCGTGCAACCTTGCGGTAATATCGCTCAGCACCGACGACCCGGTCGGGTATCCCCCGGCACCCTTCCCGAACATAAACTGCTTCCCGTAACATTCTCCCTTGATCACGACACCGTTAAACTCGTCCTCCACGCTATAAATATACTTCTCCCTCGTGATCAGCTGCGGCAACACGAACATCGTGAACTTATCCGCGCTCAACTTCACCACCTGCGCCACCAGCTTGACGCGCACCCCCTTCTCCCTGGCATAACGAATATCGGCCGCGCCCAGCTTGCTGATCCCGAACGTGAGCAACTTATCGGGATGGACATACGTCCCGAAAGCGTGCATCGTGATGATCACGAGCTTGAAAAGCGAGTCATATCCCTCGACATCAAACGTGGGATCACTCTCGGCAAACCCCAGCTCCTGCGCGCGACGGAGCGCTTCCCCGTACTCCATGTTCTCGTTAAAGATCTTCGAGAGAATAAAATTCGACGACCCGTTCAAAATCCCCTTGACCGAGATCAGCAACTCGTTATCGTAATACTCCTCCAGGTTACGTATCACCGGAATACTCCCGCACGCCGAGGCATCGTACAACAGCGCCACGTCGCGCGCCTCCTGAATCGCGATCAACTCCTCCAGGTGATACGCCAGCATCTTCTTGTTCCCGGAAACCACCGGCACGCCGTTCTCCAGCGACCGCTTCACGATGCGATACGCCGCCTCCGCGTCATCAATCAACTCCACGACGAGATTAATCTCCGGGTCATCCAGGATATCCTCCGCCCGATCGGTGAACAACTCCAGCGGCAACGTGCGCGGCTTCGCGTTATCGCGGATACAAATCTTCTTCACGACGGCGTCCCTCATCTGCACCTTCGCCAACACGTTACACAACCCCTCGCCAACGACGCCAAAACCGAAAAGTCCAATAGTTATTTTACTCATTTTCCAAGAATTTTAAGATGATGTTATTTAGTTTTTCGTGCTCTATCAAGAACCCGTCGTGGGCGAAACCGGAATCAATCACGGCGTGCACGACGCGGGGAATGCAGCGGCGCATCACCTCGTGCACGGAGACCGGGAAAAGCGTGTCGCTGCTGATGCAGACGACGAGGCAACGGCTCTCGATCCCGGCCAGCACCTCCTCGACGCTCCCGCGCCCCCGCGCCACGTCGTGCGAGTCGATCGCCCGCGTCAGCAGGTAATAAGAATACGCGTTGAACCGACGGCACAACTTCTCGCCCTGGTATCGCTGGTAACTCGTCGCCCGGTAACCGGAGAGCTTCGCCTCGCGCTCGTCGTCCTCCTGCGTCTTGTCGTAGGCCTGTTGCCCGCGGTAACTCAGCAGGGCAATCGACCGCGCCACGGCCATCCCCCGCGCGCCGGCCCGCTCGTCGTCCTCCCCGAAAGTAGGGTCAAGCTCGATGGCCATGCGCTGCGACTCGTTGAGGGCGATCGCCCACGGGAAAGCCCGCGTCGCGGTCGCGATCAGCACGATGTTCCGGGCGAAACCGGGATACATGATGCCCATTTCCAGGCACTGGAAGCCGCCGATCGAGCTACCGATCAACAATTTCACCTGGCGGATACCGAGATGATCGGCCAGCAACTTGTGGCAGCGCGCCATGTCCCTCACGGTCACCCCGGGGAACGACCCGTGCCACGGGCGTCCCGTCAGCGGGTTCACGCTCGCCGGCCCGGTCGTCCCGTAACACGAGCCGAGGATGTTCGCGCAGATCACGAGGTGACGCCCCGGGTCGAGAAACCGTCCCTCCTCCACCGTCCGCGGCCACCACTGCTCGACATCCGAGTTGGCCGTGAGCGCGTGGCAGACCCATATCACGTTGTCCGCCGCCGGCGACAACTTCCCGTACGCGTGGTAAGCGATCGTCACACCGGGCAACCGCCCGCCGCCTTCCAGGCAAAACTCGTCGTGATAATGATAATACTGTACTTCCATGATCTGTTGTTATGTATGAACCGCCCGCCGCCCGCCGCGACGCGAGAACAGTCACTTGCACGCTACCGTCGCGTCCGTGTCACGCCTCCCGCCGCGATCCTTCCCGCCACCCGCGACGTGCTCTCAAGGAGAATATCCTGCTGTCTTACCGTCTGCATGCTTGTTTCCTGTTCACGTTTTTCAATCCTTGCCCGCGAAGATGCGACTTTCACCGGAGTCCTGCAAGTCTCCCCGCCCTCCCCCACCGCCGCCACTCCCCGCCCGACAGGATTCCCCGCGGGTACTTTTCTTTTAAAGGGACAAAAAGCCGCGTCCCCGCGGCGTGCCTTGTAATCAAGTGTTTTGTTGTTTCAGGACGCCTACCCATTGTTTCAGGACGCCCTCTCCGCGGCGCCGGTCACGTGCCGGCGCGATGGGAAGCACCCCCGATCGGCGCGGCGGCGGCGGGAAGATTTCGTTCCCCTCGTCCGCGACGCGTCGCGGGCGTCACGGCACGACGGACATCAGGATCGGGCCGAAGGGGCCGCTCTCCTCGCGGGTGTTCTTCCAGCAGAGGGAGTAGTAGAAGAACTTCCCGCGATCCTCGTCCGGGAAGCTGATCTCGAAGGGCGTTTTCGTGTCGAGGGCCTGGTTGACAAGCTCCTCGACCCGCGTCACGGGTTTGTCGGAGAGCGCCC
>JAIRKS010000108.1 GCA_031259905.1 Odoribacteraceae bacterium | reverse complement strand
TTTTTTTAGTGTAAGACAGACGCAAAACCGTTTTGCAAGTTTGCAATGCCCCTCTGCTTCGACGCAGAACCGTTCTGCAAGTTTGCAATGCCCCTCTGCTTCGACGCAAAACCGTTTTGCAAGTTTGCAATGCCCCTCTGTCTCGAGACAGAACCTCCGTCCAAGTTGGACATTGCCCTGTCTAACGTAGACATTGCCTTGTAATGGCGATTCCAAGGCAATGTCGGGCGATCACGTTGCCCCGCCGGGCGATGACGGGAAGAGGTCACGCGTGAGCGCGTTCCCCCCGCGGGCCGGTCGTGGATTGCGGTTCTCGTTTTTTTTTAAGATTTTCGCGAGTACTTATTAATACAGGAGACATGAAAGAGTTTCAGTTTGTATCGGGGAGCGAGGAGGAGACGCGGGAGATCGCGTCCCTTTTGTCTCCCCTTTTTCGCGCGGGGGACGTGATCGTTCTCGACGGGGAGCTCGGCGCGGGGAAGACGTGTTTCGTGAAGGGTTTCGCGGAGGCGCGCGGGTGCACGGGCGAGGTGACAAGTCCCACGTTTAGTATTGCCAATTTTTACAGGACGACGGGCGAGGAGATCCTGCACGTCGACCTGTACCGGGTCGAGACCACGGGGGAGTACGAGGATCTCGGGCTGGAGGATTATTTCCCGCGGGTGGTGACGCTCGTGGAGTGGGGGTTGAAGTTTCCCGGGTGGCTGGATGCCTCGCTCGTGGTGTCGTTCAGGCGGGAGGCGGGGAGCGACCGACGCGTGATGACGTTCAGGTGTCCCGGCGAGAGGTTGGATGTCGAGAAGCTCGCGTCTCGCTTAACTCTTTTCCCGTGTTGACGCTGGGTATATCTACTTCCTCGGGACAGTTCGCGCTGGTCGTCGGGGAGCGCGGCGAGGTGTTGTTCGACTCGAGCGCCGTCGATTTTTCCCCTGCCGCGGGGCTGGCGGGACGGCTTGACGCGGCGCTCGCGGCGCTCGGCAGGGAGGCGCGGGAGGTGGGGTGCATCGTCGTCGATACGGGTCCCGGCGGGACGAGCCGCGTGCGCACGGGTGTCGCTTTCGCGAACGCGCTGGCTTACGCGCTGGGGGTGACGGTGTGCCCGGTGACGTCGATGGAGCTTGCCGGCATGGACGCTTGGGCGCGTCACGGGCTGTCGGCGCTTCACGTCGTGAAGTCCGTCAAGGGCGATGTCCACGCCGGCGTGGCCGACGGGGCGTGTTGCCGCGCGATGGCGCGCGGGGCGATGGAGGAGGTGATCCCGCGGCTGGCGGCCGGGGCGGGACGGCTCGTGGTCACGGGGGCACGGCGTGACGAGGTGCTCCGCGCGGGGGAGCGGGCCGGTATCCCGCTCGTGGACGGGGAGAGGGAGCACGGGGATGCCCGTTTCCTGGTCGAGAACGAGGGGGTGTTCGCCGCGCGCGCCGCGCGTTTCCCGGCGATCGCGCGCCCGGTAACGGAGCAGACGTTATGAAGGATCTCGAGAAGACGGTGGCGGTTCTCCGCGCGGGGGGCGTGGTGTTGCTCCCGACGGACACGGTGTACGGGCTGGCGGCGCGTCCCGACGACGAGGCGGCGGTCGAGAGGCTTTTCGCGTTGAAGGGCCGCCCGCGGGCGGTTAACCTGCCCGTCATGGTGGGTGACGTGGCCGACCTGGAGCTGCTGGGCGTGGAGATGAACGAGGGGGCGTGGCGTCTGGCGCGGTCGCGGTTCGTGCCGGGCGCGTTGACGCTGGTGCTGGGCTTCCGGGAGGGGGGACGACGGGCGGCGTGGCTCGAGGGGCGCGAGGAGGTGGCGGTGCGGTTGCCGGATGACGCGTTCCTGCTGGCGGTGTTGCGGGAGACGGGGCCGCTGCTGGTGACTAGCGCGAATCGTCACGGGAGGGGCACGCCGCTGGAGGCGCGCGAGGCGTCGCTGGAGCTGGCCGGCGTTCCCGATCTCGTGGTGGAGGGGGGACGCGGGAGGGAGATTCCCTCGACTGTCGTGAATTGCCGGCGCGAGCCTCCCGTGATCGAGCGTCACGGGGCCGTGCCGGCGGCGGATATTGAAAAAATTACTCGTTTATGAATGAATTGATACTCGGAATAGAGACCTCGTGCGATGATACGGCGGCGGCTGTCGTCGATGCCGGGGGCAGGATACTCTCGTCGGTGGTTGCTTCTCAACTGGAGATTCACGAGGCGTTTGGCGGTATTTACCCGGAGTTCGCGGCGCGGGCGCACGTGGCGACGATCTTGCCGACGGTGCACGAGGCGCTGGGACGGGCCGCCGTGTCGCCTGCCGATTTGCTGGCGATCGCCGTGACGCGTGGGCCGGGGCTGGTCGGGTCGCTGCTGGTGGGGTTGAACACGGCGGCGGCGCTGGGCGCGGGGTGGGGGAAGCCGGTGATTGGCGTTAATCACTTGAGGGGGCACCTGAGGAGCGCCGATCTCGAGGAGCGTCGCGTGAAGTACCCGGCGACCGTGTTGCTCGTGTCGGGAGGGCACACGCTGCTGGCTTACATGAAGGATGCCGCCGGGATCGAGCTGCTGGGGAGTACCCGCGATGATTCCGTCGGCGAGTCTTACGATAAGGTGGGGAGGATGCTCGGTACGGGGTATCCCGGCGGGCCGGCCGTCGACAGGATGGCCGCCGGGGGACGTGCCTGTATTCCTTTTCCGCGGCCGATGATTGACAAGGGGTGTGATTTTTCTTTCTCCGGGTTGAAGGCGGCGGTGGCGCGTCACGTGGAGGCCGCGGGGGAGGGGACGCGGGAGGATATCGCGGCGTCGTTCGTGCAGGCCGTGATGGACGTCTTGATCAAGAAGTCCCGCTTGGTGCTGGGGCGTTATCCTTCCGCTTCTTTCGTTATCGTGGGAGGCGTCGCGGCCAGCCCGCGGTTGCGCGAGGAGGCGGCCCGGTTGTGCGAGGAGACGGGCGTGGAACTGTGCCTCCCGCCGACGCGTTGGTCCACGGATAATGCCGCGATGATCGCGCTGGCCGCTTTCGATTACGCGCGCCTGGGGATACTCCCGCCGCCCGTGGCGGAGTTGCAGTTGACGATCCGCGATTTTTAAGAGTCGGGATTCTTGATTATCTTCGCGGACTTGTTAAAATTAATCACGATTAAAACGTAACTATACATGGCAACAACGGCTGATTTTAGAAATGGTTTGTGTATCGTCTTCAAGGATGATCTCTACACGATTACCCAGTTCCAACACGTGAAGCCCGGCAAGGGACCGGCGTTCGTGAGAACGAAGTTGAGAAACGTGAAGACGGGAAGGGTGGTCGAGAACACGTTTACCTCCGGCGTGAAAATTGACGTGGCGCGGATCGAACGGCGCCCGTACCAGTTCCTCTACATGGAGGGGGAGGATTACGTGATGATGCACGCCGAGACGTACGAGCAGGTGAATGTCGCGCAAGAGCTGGTGAACGCGCCGGAGTTCCTCAAGGAGGGCGACGCGGTGGAGATGGTGGTGCACGCCGACACGGAAACACAGCTGTACGTGGAGTTGATGCCCAGCGTGGTGCTCTCCGTGACGTATACCGAACCGGGATTGAGGGGGGATACCGCCTCTTCTACCGCGCTGAAGTCCGCCGAACTGGAGACGGGGGCCAAGATCATGGTGCCGCTTTTTGTCGAGATCGGCGACCGCGTCCGCGTGAATACCGCGGAGAAGACTTACCTGGAACGAGTGAGAGAGTAGTCGCGCGTGCAGTGTAACGGGGGAAATGGCCAGCGTGGCCATTTTTTTTTGCCCCGCGCGCGGCTATTTCCCGCGGTATTCCCGCCAGATTTTGTACAGTTCCAGGGGGACGCGGAAGAGGTAGGAGGGTTTGATCTTGCTGCCCGGTCGCTCGTGCCACGCGTGGAGGGGGATCTCCTGCACGTGCCGTAGCGGTTCGCCGGGGAGACGGCGGAGACGTAGTAACAGTTCCACGTCGAAGAGCCATTTCGAGAGGAAGGGGGCACGGAAGATCTCCCGTGCAACGCGCGCGTCGAAGATCTTGGCTCCACACTGGGTGTCGTAGGCGTTCAACCGGAAGAGGAGGCTGACAACCGTGGCGAAGAAACGACCGGAGTAGTGCCGGAACGCCGTCCGGTCGATTTGTACCCCCAGCCGCCGCACGCGCGAGCCGATGACTGCCGGTGATCCCTCGCGTTCCCGTATCCCCGCGAGGCGGAGCATCTCCTCCAGCGACGTGGCAAGGTCGGCGTCCATGAAGCCTACCGCGTCGTAGTCGCCGGCGACGTGAAGGATGCCGGCACGGACGGCTTCGGCCTTGCCGCTGTTCCGCTCGAGACGGAGGAAATGTACCCGTCCGGGAGACTGGTCGGCAAGGAGACGCAGCAGGTCGGGTGTCCCGTCGGTGCTCCCGTCGTCGACGAAGCACACGTCGATGTCCGCTTCCCGGCGGGTAAAAGAGAGGAACGTACCGGCGTCTAATCGCTTCGCCTCGTTGTAGCAGGGTACGATTATGCAATTTCTTTTTGATGTCATCGCGCGTGAGTTTATCGTGTATAATATTTCCAGCGGGTAAAAGTAGTCATTTGACCGGGATGTAGAAAACGCGAGTTCGACACGGTCGCGTGACGCGCTCACCCGGTCTCTTTTTTCGAGGGGCGGGCGGGGAAAACGATATTATCGTGTACATTCGCGAGAGATATAAAAATTCAGGTATGATACTACGAGCAGAACACTTGGTGAAGAGATACAAGAACCGTACGGTGGTGAAAGACGTTTCCATACAGGTAGAACAAGGAGAGATCGTCGGGCTGCTGGGGCCGAATGGCGCAGGGAAGACAACCGCGTTCTACATGATCGTGGGGCTGATCCGGGTGAATGGCGGGCAAATCTTCCTGGATGACACGGAAATTACACGCGAACCGGTGTACCGTCGCGCCCAGCGGGGGGTGGGATACCTGGCGCAGGAAGCGTCCGTCTTTCGCCAGATGAGCGTGGAGGATAATATCCGGGCCGTTCTGGAGATGAGTTCCTTTAGCAAGGAGTACCAGCGGGAACGCCTCGAGGAGATGCTCGACGAGTTTGGCCTGCAACATATCCGGAAGAGCAAGGGTATCCAGCTCTCCGGTGGAGAACGCCGGCGGACGGAGATCGCCCGCGCGCTCTCGATCTCCCCGAAGTTTATCTTGCTGGACGAGCCTTTTGCCGGCGTTGACCCGATCGCCGTGGAGGACATCCAGGGCATCGTGGAGCGGTTAAAGAACAAGAATATCGGTATCCTGATCACGGATCATAACGTGCAGGAAACGTTGAGCATTACCGATCGCGCGTACTTGTTGTATGACGGTCGTATCCTGCAATCGGGGACGGCCGAGTATCTCGCCGGCGACCCGGAGGTGCGACGCGTCTACCTGGGTAGGAACTTTGAACTCCGGAGGAATAAATGAGGAAGAGGGGCTTTTGTTTTTTGAAAAAAACGGTATCTTCGCGCCGTCCAGATCAGGCGGGCGTGGCGAAATTGGTAGACGCGCTAGACTTAGGATCTAGAGCCGAAAGGCATGGGGGTTCGAGTCCCTTCGTCCGCACGAAACCATAAAATAAGATTATGAATATAACACACCATACTATCGATTCCACGCGTGGACAACTCAAGGCCGAGGTGACAAAGGCTGATTACGCGGAAAAAGTGAATAACACGCTGAAGGATTACCAGCGCAAGATGCACATTGATGGATTCCGCAAGGGGAAAACGCCTTTCGGGATCATCAAGAAGATGTACGGGAAGACGGTGCTGGTAGAGGAGTTGCAAAAGGTACTGTCCCACGAGTTACTCGAGTTTATCAAGGATCAACAGTTGCATATCCTGGGCGATCCGATCTTGAGCGAGGAGCAGGACAAGGATCTTGACAAGGAAGAAGATTACGAGTTCCTTTACGACATCGCCTACATCCCGGAAATGGACACGCGGCTGGACGAGGAGGATCATATCCCGTTTTACACGTTGCGGATTGATGACGAGATGATCGATCAGGAACTGTCGACGATTCTCGCGCGCGGTGGCGAGCTGGTGAGCGTGGAGGAGGTGACGGACGCGGATCTCGTGAAAGGAAAGCTGGTGGAACTGGACGCCGGGGGCACGGAAAAAGAAGAAGGTCTAAACGTCGAGAACGCCTCGCTACTGCTTTCGCGGATCACGGATGAAACGGTACTCGCGGCTTTCGCCGGGGCAACGATAGGGAGCAGGGTGGTTTTCAATTTGCCACGCGCCTGCCCCAACAAGACAGACCTCGCGGCCATGCTGGAGGTCAACAAAGAGGAAGCGGAGGGGATTACCTCCGATTTCGCCTTGACGATTGATGACATCAGGCGCTACGTGCCGGCCCAGCCCACGCAAGAGTTCTTCGACAAGGTGTACGGGGAAGGCGTGGTGAATAGCGTGGAGGAATGTCGGGAAAGGATCAGGGAGGAGTTGAGAGTACAGTTCCTCGGTTACAGTCATTCCCGCTTCAGGCGGGACGCCCGTGAAAAGATTCTCGAGAAAAACAAGCAGGTCACCTTGCCGGAGGATTTCCTCAAGAGATGGCTCGTGGCGAGAGGAAACAAGGAAGCGCTGGAAATCCTGGAAAAAGAACCTGCCTTGTACCGGGAGGAATTCATCTGGCATCTCTTGAGAGAAAAGATGGTGAAAGAGTACCAGATCCAGGTGACGGACGAGGAGTTGAAAGAGATTGCTATCTCGGTCGCCAGCGACCACTTGCAACAACTCGGCGTTTATCGCTTGTCCCCCGGGCAACTGGAAGATATCGTGAGACGGTGGTTAGCCAACGAGGAAAAAATGAGAGATTTCCAGATGAAGGGAGAGGATTACAAACTCTTCCGTTATATCAAGGATAAAGTCACCCTGGACGAGCAGGAGCTACCGCTGGAAGACTTTAAAGCGTTGCTGGAAAACAGAAAATAAACATGCGAGAGGGTATCTCGATATTCCGAATGATAAACCCTAACAGAGTGACAAACCCTGTTAGGTTTTTTGGTCATCACGCGGGTCGCCCTCTTGATTCACTAACTTATCTAAAATCGAGACGTATGAAAAGAGTATTTGCCATCGCGCTTCTGGCGCTATCGTTGAATTTCGCGGGGATAGCTGGAGAAATTCCCCTGGTTGCCCACGTGTACGGTCGTTCGTTCGTGAGCCTGAACGGAAAGTGGAATTACGTGGTTGATCCCCTCGAGAACGGGTATTACGACTATCGTTTGAGACCACTACGAAATGGATTCTTCGTGAACGCGAAGGCCACCAGGCCCGGCGACCTGGTAGAGTATGACCTGGATGCCTCGCCGACGATGGACATTCCGTCCGACTGGAATACGCGGGACGAGAAACTGTTCTTCTACGAGGGAACGGTTTGGTTTAAGCGGGATTTCAAGATCAACAAGCAGGAGGGGAAAAAGTACGTGATCTACTTCGGCGCGGTAAACTACTCGGCCAAGGTATGGGTCAACGGGAAAAAAGCCGGTGAACATGCCGGTGGGTACACCCCTTTTAACTTCGACGTGACGGGGCTTGTCACCGACGGGGACAACTTCGTCGTCGTGAAGGTGGACAACAAGCGACACCTGGACGCCGTCCCCACGGTGAACATGGACTGGTGGAACTACGGTGGAATCACGCGCGAGGTGATGGTCGTCGAGTTACCCGCGACGTACATCGAGGATTACAGCGTGCAACTGCCGGGGAGACGACGCGACATGATCGTCGGGAGCGTGAAAATGAACGAGGCCGTGGCCGGTCGCGAGATCACTCTATCAATTCCCGAACTGGGCATCACCCGCGTGACGCGGACGGACGAGCGGGGAGAGGCTCGCTTCGAGGTAAAGGCCAAGCCGCGGTTATGGAGTCCCTCCTCCCCGAAATTGTACGACATTCTCGTCTCCCACGACGGCGAGACGCTCCGCGACCAGATCGGTTTCCGCGTGATCGAGACTCGCGGCAAGCAAATCTTGCTCAACGGCGAGCCGGTATTCCTGCGCGGGGTAAGTATCCACGAGGAGGCTCCCTTTCACCAGGGCCGCGCCTGGTCGGAGGATCATGCCCTGACGCTGCTGGGATGGGCAAAAGAGATGGGATGCAATTACGTGAGGCTGGCCCACTACCCGCATAACGAGAAGATGGTGCGCGCGGCAGAACGCCTGGGAATCATGGTATGGTCGGAGATCCCCGTCTACTGGACAATCTCGTTCGAGAACGAGGACACCTACCGGAATGCCGAGCGGCAACTGCACGACATGATCACGCGCGATCACAATCGTTGCGCCGTCATCATCTGGTCGATTGCCAACGAGACGCCGCGTGGCGAGGCGCGTGACCGTTTCCTCTCCCGGCTTGCAAGTCACGCCCGCGCGATGGACGACACGCGACTCATCAGCATGGCGATGGAAGTCACCGGCGATAACCGGGGCGTGAATACCCTTCACGATAACATGAACGAACACGTCGACGTGATCAGCTTTAACGAATACGTCGGTTGGTATCGCGGCAACAACGAAAGTGCCCGCGCGATGACGTGGGTTGTGCCGTACAACAAGCCCGTTATCGTTAGCGAGTTTGGCGGAGGCGCGCTCCAGGGCAGGTACGGGGAGAAAACGCGCCGCTGGACGGAAGAATACCAGGAAGAGTTGTATCGCGCCAACCTCGAGATGCTCGACAAGATAGAAGGATTGTCGGGCCTCTCGCCGTGGATACTCGTCGATTTTTATTCCCCGCGTCGCCAGCTTCCCGGCGTGCAGGATTTCTTCAACCGCAAGGGGTTGATCTCTAACTGGGGCGTGAAGAAAAAAGCCTTCCGCGTCATGCAGGAGTACTACGAGAAAAAGGCCCGCGAGATAAAATAAGGCGTGCTGTCGGGCGCCTGCCGGTAATCGCGGCAGCATCTTGACAAGTTACAATCCGGGAAATACTACATGGAACACGGGCAAACGTCGCGCAACCGTTTGCCCGTGTTTTTTTCATCAAAGCGGGAGGTCGCGACAAGCGTGGTCGCGGGAAAATGAACGGTCGGGAAAACAACGGAAAAAAATAATAGCGCCGTCCCGGTATAATATACATTTCATTATCTTCGCCCGGCAGGGAAACACGATCACGCATCCATTAAAGCACAAGAGCCATGAAAAAAAAATGTAGAACACCGGGAACTATCGAACGGTCGCTAACGACCGGCGTGGCCGGGCACGTCATCGACGAAGCGCGAATCACCGTCCCGCCGCCACCCTCCGGCACGACAAAAAACAACTCCCCAGGCAACACGCCGCTCTACCGCGGAATAAATATCACCTGTCATTAAAAACACGAAAGCCATGAACACGTTTTTTTTCATATTAACAATCTCCTTGTTCCTCCTCACGCTTGGCATCATTTACCTCCCCGGCTTAAAGACGCGAGTGATGCTTCGCGTGATAAGAAAAACCAACAACCCTGGAAAACTGGCGAGGATAGCGAAAAAAAACAGCACGCGCTGGATTGCCCGGGTAGCGTTAGAGAGAATCGAAGACCCGTCGCTGCTTGCCGATGTAGCGAAAAACGCTCGCGACGGTCATGTTTGCCTCGATGCGTTGGAGAGAATCAGCGACCAGGCATTGCTTGTCGATATAGCGAAACACGCCGAATGTTACAGTGCTCGCGAAAAAGCTGTAAGTAAACTCGACGATCAATACCAGGAACTATTTGCCGACCTCGCGAGAAACGATACCCACGCGCATGTTCGTATCACCGCGATGAGAAGCCTCGACGAACAGCACCAGGAATTCTTTGCCGACAGGGCGAGAAATGACAGCTACCGGGCAGCGCGCGTCACGGCGGTAGAGGAAAAACTCACCGACCAGTCGCTACTTGCCGACCTGGCGAAAAATTCCCTCCACGAGGAAGTGCGTCTCGCGGCGATAAAAAAACTCACCGGTCAACACCAGGAGTTGTTTGCCGACGTGGTGAAAAACGATAGCGCGCGGGAGAATCGCGTCGCGGCGCTAAAGAAACTTACCGATGCGAACCTCCTGAAAGAAGTCGCGAGGAACATCCTTGCCCGCGACGTGAGAAACGATCTCTGGGAAGGTGTACGCGAACAAGTAAATTGCCTGAAACACCTCGCGGAGAAACACCCCGGGATAATCACGGCAAGCATCACGAGGGAAGAATGGGAAAAGCAAAAACAGTTGATCGAGAGCCTCGGCACGACCAGAGAAGAAACCGTGTCGGAACCGAGATACGATAGCGGGGTAGGGGGTGCCTATGGCAGCTACTCTGGAGAGGACACCTACACCGTTACCCGCGTCATCACTGCCGCCGACAATGGAATCCGCTTCCCTCCTTACCCCGCGCCTGTCGATCAAAAGGAATAACGCGTCTTGTTCAAGAACATGAAAGCCTCCATTTTTCTCGTAACAATACTCTTTATCCTTAGCATAGTTGTCAGTGCCTTTTTCATTGACTATTTCACCGCTCTCCCTGGAGAAATCGTGAGCTCTTTTCTCTTTACATCCTTTGGCCAAATACTCGTTGAACTTTGCACGGTTATCATTTGCTGTTCCCTTCTCTCTCTCCTCGATATAAAGAAGGCAATAAGGCTTCGCGTGATAAGAAAAACGATTAACCAGGAAAAAATAGCGAGAATAGTGAAGAAACGCGATAAGAATAGCGACTATAAAGGCCGGGTTTACGCCGCGGCGATAGAGAAACTCACCGACCAGTCGCTACTTGCCGACGTGGCGAGAAATGCCTTCCACGGGGAAGTGCGCCTCGCGGCGATAGAAAAACTCACAGACCAAAACCAGAGATCGGAAGAGCGGCGGGTGGCGAAAGAGTGGCAAGGGGGGATCTCGGCGGGTGGGTTCCTG